>CAZCLL010000068.1:0-13355 GCA_964499555.1 uncultured Fastidiosipila sp. | reverse complement strand
CTTTCCTATCCTCGCCCATTCCTTTGAAACTTTTCACGGGATCAAGCAAAGAACCATCGACAAGAAGGACTGTTTCTGCGGTCTAAACTACAGTATCATGGAGGGAGAAGGAGGAGCATCTTTTATGATAGAGAAACGACAAAAGACGCTTGGTGTAAGTTTCGCTGGTGGCGGGGTGAGAGCCCTGGCCCAGGTCGCCGTCTATGAAGCCCTTGTCGCCCAAGGGATCCAGATGTCTGCTGTCGCAGGCACCTCCATGGGTTCCTTCCTGGCCGCAGCGGTCGCCCTGGAACTCGAGCTCGAAGAGGTCAGTGAAGTGATTGCCAAGGCGGACAAGGCCATTGCCGCCAGCGGTCTTTTCGGCAATAAAGCGCTACTCAATATCCTGCCCTTCCGAAGTCAGACCGGCCTGGTCGAGATGCCCAAGTTAGAACAGGTTTTGGCCTCACAGATCACTGCGATCGGGGAGATGAAGCTCTCAGAAGTGCCGCTGCCTTTGGCTATTCCGGCGGTTGACTTGGTGACCGGTACACTCGTCGTTTTCGCCAATAAACCGGAGTACTTCACGCTGCCGGAGGAGAAGGCCGTCTTCTATGAGGAGGATGTGCCCCTGATCCGCGCCTTGCTGGCTTCCTGTGCGTACCCAGTTGTGTTGACCCCGATTGATTTGGGCCCCTACCAGCTGGCAGATGGCGGGATTCGTCTCAATTCCCCTTCAACCTTGTTTAGCCGTGAGAGAATCGAGTATGTCTTCGCTTCCCGCTTATCTGAGGAGCATTACGAGGCCAAAGCCACAAGACGGCTAGAGATTGCGCTCCGATCCATTTCGATCTTGATCCACGAGCAAAACTCCCTGACAAACCGCTTGGCTATGACCGACAGCCTGTATTCTCTTGACCTTCGGATTGGCACTGTCTTCTCCTTTGGCCATAGTGAGGAAGTCATCGCAGCCGGACGAGAGCATGTCGCCTTATCGCCCCTCATCCTGGAGAACCTCTTTGTTGAACCGGAGCCTGTTACCCCGGAAGAAGTGGTAGAGCCGGTTCATCCGATCGAAGTGGAGGAACCGATGACCTTCTGGCAACGAATCAAGAACTTTTTCCAAAAAGTGGATTGAGGCTTGCCGGAACATTAGACACAATCTAAAGTGGAATTTTGCGTTACACTAGGTTGTAGCTTACGAGTGATTGAAAAGTGATTTTATGTGGCTTTTGAAAGGAGCTTATTTATGAAAAAGGAAGTTTATGATGCGATCAACCAACAGATCAACCTGGAGCTGAAGTCTGCCTACCTCTACTTGAATATGCATGTAGCCATGGTGGATAAGAATCTCTCTGGTTTCGGTGCTTGGCTGAAGAAGCAGTGGCATGAAGAAATCGAGCATGCAGAGAAGCTAATTGATTATCTGCAACGTCGCAATCAGAAACCGGTCCTGGAGTCTTTTGACTTGATGGCAGTAGGGGATGAGGCGCCTTTGGCCGTTGCCGAGGCTATTCTTGAGCATGAGAAGCTGGTGTCCAGAAGCATTGATGCCCTGCGCAAACTGGCTATTGATTCTGACGATCAGGCTACGGAGGTCTTCCTGCAGTGGTTTGTTGAAGAGCAGGTCGAAGAAGAAGAGAATGCCCAAGGTTTGGTGGATCTCTTCACCTTCGTTGGCGATGACAAGGCTGCCAAGATGATGGCCGATGGGAAACTGGGCGGCCGCTAAACGCGAACGGCCTTGACCCCTAAGTAGGAAAGATACATGGGCCGCTCGATTTGAGCGGCCTTTTTTCGAGGAGAAATATGACAAAACTCATTTGTAAGAAAACGTGTAGCACCTGCCAGAAAGTGGAAAAGAAGCTCCAGGAATTGGCTATTCCCTATGATCTTCGGGAGATTGATGTTGAGAATCCCACAGCGGAAGAGATCAAGTCCTGGTATGAGGCATCCGGCTTGCCGATTACTCGCTTTATCAATACGTCCGGAATCAAGTACCGGGAGAGCGGCCTTTCGGCCAGAAGACAGACCATGACTGATGAAGAGCTCATACAAGAACTTGCGACCGATGGCATGCTAGTGAAACGCCCGATTCTCTTCTATGAGGACCAATTCTACATTGGACCCGATGTGCTAAAGTTCCTGGAGACGCTTTAATCCGTCCTGCTGTATAATGGGCGGATACTACAGCAATAAAGGAAAATTCATGCACGAAGAACAAACGGAACATAATGACGATCGACAAAACCTTCCTAATGAAGACTGGCTTCAAGAAGAAGACGGAAGTCTTCTTGAGGAAGAGATTTTAGCGGATCGAGGGGTGCAAGGCCTCCAATTGACGGGTGCCCGCCCGGGCCGCGATACGGGTCTGGTTCAAGAGCAGGCCTATTTAGTCGGCCTGAATTTGGATGGTAGCGGTGTGGGCGAAGAGCGGATGGAACGATCCCTCGCAGAGCTCAAAGAATTGGCAGAAGCTTGTGGCGCGAAGGTTCTAGGTCAGGACTACCAGAATCGCCAGAACCGGGACAGTGCGACCTACATCGGTAGTGGGAAGTTAGTCGAGATTTCAGAAGAAGCCGAGCGGCTTGGCTGTAATACCTTGATTTTTGATGATGAATTGTCCGGCAGTCAGATGCGCAATATCCAAGAACGGACGAAGCTAAAGGTCATGGACCGGACGCTGGTCATTCTGGATATTTTTGCCAGAAGGGCGAGCAGTAAAGAGGGCAAGCTCCAAGTGGAATTAGCCCAATATGAGTACCGCCTAGGCCGAGTCCAAATGATCAATGAGAGCATGTCCCGCTTGGGCGGCGGGATTGGTACCAGAGGGCCGGGTGAAAGTCAGCTGGAAACTGATCGCCGCCACATTCGCGAAAGAATCACCTATCTGAAACGCCAGCTCAAAGAAGTTGGGCAAAGAAGAGCAACAGTGCGCGCCAAACGAAGCGACCAGGGGCAGACAACGATTGCCGTGGTCGGCTACACGAATGCCGGGAAATCCACCCTGATTAATAAGTTGTGCGACAGTGATCTACTTGCGATGGATCAAGTCTTTGCCACCTTGGATGCGGCGGTTCGGGATCTGAGACTACCGGATGGCAGCCATGTGATGTTGGTGGACACGGTTGGTTTCATCCGCAAACTCCCCCATCAATTGGTAGAGGCCTTCGGCTCAACCCTGGAAGAAGTCAGCGCTGCCGATATGATTCTGCATGTCTTAGATATTTCGGATCCGGAAGCCGAAGAGCAACTTCGGGTGGTTGAAGAAGAGCTGGTTCGGCTCAAGGCTGGCGGAAAACCCCGAATTCTTGTGCTGAATAAGAGTGACCTCGCAAGCGACCATGAGGAGGCCTCCTTCTTGCATTTTCCCGAGGTACCTTCGCATTTCCGCGTCGAAAAAGTCTCGGCAAAATCCGGGGAAGGCTTAGATGAGCTCCTGGACCACATTGCGCAGATGTTGGTCTATCGCCAGAAAACCTACGAATTAGCGCTCCCCTATCAGGAGAGCGCCCTTTACGCCTACATCAAGGACAACGGCAATTTGCTCATCGAAGAATTTACGGAGACTGGCATCCGCCTTCGTTTCACGCTCGATACTCGGCTCTCTGGACCAGTTGAGCGCTACACCCGAGAGCTTCAGGGGGAACTCGAGTAGGGGGAGAACTACTTGTCTGCGGCTTTGGCCAAAGACGCCTCATTCCACTTGCGTGCGCGCTTGATTAGGGCGAAGTGCAGGATCAGGAAGTAGACGATACAAGCGGCTAAGGACACGAAGACCATCCGGTCCGATTGAGGGGCCAAGGCGACGAAGACGAGGACGGGGATGGCGAAAACGATCGCTGTTGAGGAACCGCTCACGAGATTCGTTGACATCGGCGTGCGGAAGAGGGGGTCGGTCTCACGGAGGAGCATAACGCCTGTACTTGCGGTGCCGGTCATCATGCCGTACATGCCCATCATGCCGGAGACCGGGTAGTCAGGGTAGATGATTTTTGCGACTTTGATGTCGTAATAGAGGGTCAGGATGCCGCCCAAGGTTGTGACGATGAGGAAGACCGGCCACATGCCGGACAAGTCGCCGATGGAGACCGTGCTGATGGCGCCGACGATCATGACGTCAAAGGCGAAACCGGAAATGCGGTTCAGGAGATAGTTGTTGGTGTACTGGCGGGTCATGATGCCTTTGCTGCGGAGGCTACCCAAGAGGGCGCGGACGGCTAAGGCCATTGATGAGGCAATCAGGAAGTTGAAGCCCCAAACCAGAGGGGACAAGGTGTTATACACGCCATGTAAGGCGGGGACGGCTTGGAAGATCCAGAGGAAACCATAGGCAAAGGCATAGGTTGCCGCGTAAATAATGAAGACTAAGGCGAGCTGCATCGTCAGGCGATCAATGGGCTCGGTTAAGGGGACTTCATCGGCTTCTTCTAGGATTTCGCTCGCTTGATCTTCTGCGCTCACGGTCGCTTCTTTCGGCATTTGGCCCTTGCGCTTGAGGTAGATGAGGTAGGCGATGCCGCCGATGCTGGCCCAGACGAAGCCCATGGAGGCGATGGCGAGTCCGAAGTTCTGCCCGCCGACGAAGCCTAGGGTTTCGTAGAGGGTGCCGATGTTATTCGCTTGACCCGGCCCTTGCCCGTAGCCCATGGGGAGGAGGATGCCAGCGGCCTTGAAGAAGCCGGGGGCGAAGGTGTAGGAAGCGATGATGGTGATGACGAGTCCCAGAATCCCTTGCAAGAGGTAATTGGACACGATAAACATGCCGGTGTTGACACTTTCATAGAAGGCTTTCCCTTTCTTACCGCCGGTGTCAGCGACTCGAGGCGTCCGGAGGGAGAGGGCAATGAAACCGATGGCCAGCGCATGGTAGGTCAGCATGTCCAGAAAAGCGGTATCGACTCGAATGATCCCAAGCTCTCGCAGAAACATGCCCAGGAATCCGGCTAAGACAGAGGTCGGGATGAGCGCATTGCGGATGAGTTTGACTTTTGTTCGTAAGATGTTGCCGACTAGCACAAGGGCAGCGACGATGCCACAACTCAAGATGCCGTTCCAAAGGGCCTGATTTGCTGACGAAAAATCCATGTTTGTCCTCCTGAGACACAAGACTGTGAGCGGATTACTTGGCTTGGGTTCCGTTGCCTTCCCTTGTTTGTACCGAAGAGATTGCGGTGATATTTTTAAGATGGGCGACGAGGTTGACATACTTATAGGCTGAGCGCGGTGTTTTGTTGCGGCTCTCGTAGGTGATGCCCGTGGGTTTGTGAGTGAATTGAATGATTTGCGGACCAATGACCACCATGTCGTAAATTTCGTGGAGCGGAAAAGAGAGTACGGCAAGAGTCTTCGGATCGACGTAGGCTAGGCGGTCTTTATAGAGGCTAAGGGTTCCGCGGAAGAGGTTCACATTACGTTTAGCTCTTTCGGTGCGGATGAGCCATTCCGCCTGATCGGAAAAGAGGGCCTCGTCAGCGGGCATCTCTTCAACGATGTCCGCCGAGAGCAGGGTTTCAGTTCTTTCATTTTGCCACGTATAGAGACTGTGAATGTCGGGGAACTGGTTCACCCAAAGTTGGTCTTCTGGATTCCAGCTGGCGGGGGCGAAAGCGCCTTCTTGGGCATAATTGATGCGGAAACCGCAGGTGCAAGAAAGCGTATGTTTCTCGGAATGAAGGCTAGCGAAGCTTTCGCAAGCCGGGCAGAGATAAATGACACGCTCTAAATACTCGGCCAGGGCAAGCCCTCGATACTTGATCGAGAGGTTTCTGGGGGGGTTATAGGGGTTCGCATCTAAGAAGATATTCAAGAGGCGATAGAGTTCCTCTGTTTCCGTATTTTCCAGATCTTCAGCGGAGAAATGCATGATGACGGAGCCCATCATCTGGCCGCGGCGGTGATGTTTAGCCCAGCGAGGGGAGCTTAGGTAGCCCCCTTCTAAGCGATAGAGAAGCACCGGCGCATGAAGGGCCTTCAGGAATTTGGCTGTGGAAGGGGGAATGGGTTCTTCACTTCCGTCGACCGAGCGACTGCCGGAGGGGAAGAGCGCAACCGTTCGGCCCTGCTGAAGTTCATGGGTGATGGTGCGAAGCGCTCGCAGATCAATCTTCGACTTCACAATCGGAATGGGAGCGACCAGCCAATCTAGGAGACGACTCAGAAGGCCTAAGCGGAGAATGTGGTCGGATGCTACGAAGAAAATCGGGCGGCGGAAGCTCAAGGCGAGCAAAAGCGGATCTAAAGAGCCTGTATGATTTGACAAGATGAAATAGGCTTGGTCTTCATTTTCGTGGTAGCGAATGGGTGTATAGTTAAAGAGGAGCCACATCAGGAAGCGGACAAAGGGTCTCAAAATCAGGAAGATGACCCGGTAGCGAAACTTGCCGCGGTAATCAGGGCGGGTGGTGGCTTGGTTCTGTTTGCGTAAGGGTTTATCTTTTGTCATACGCCTCTCAAATGCTAAGAAATGGATTTTCAGGGTGTTCTTAGAGCCTTCGTGGGCTCACGATTCGCATTCACTATAGCATACTGTTGTTAAAAACAAGTGTAAGAATTCTTTACAAGATGTTCAAAAAAAACGAAGCGTAGGAGGGACCGGGTAGGAGATTTTTCTCGGATGAATCCATCGTTTCTGCCTTTTACTAGAATTAGGTTTATAATAATAATATACTTTCGTACAATTCTTAGGAGGACAAAATGATGGACTTCGGTGCTAAGATTCAAGAGATTGTTGAGAAGATCAAACGTGAGCCTGATTTGATGCAGAATTTTCTGAAACAACCTGTGGAGACCGTAGAAAAGATCTTAGGTGTTGATCTTCCTGAGGAAGAAGTTTCTAAGGTCACTTCGGCTGTCATGAAGAAGCTGGGTGGTGCCGGCGGTTCGGTTGAAGATGGGTTCAAGGAGCTCTTAGCCGGGGTAAAACCTTCCGGTGATGAGGTCAGAGAAGAGTATGAAGGCCTAGGCCTTCAAGGAACAGAGAAGATTGACGACATTTTAGGGAAACTTAAGTAAGTCCCTAGTGATGTCTAGAGAAGTGTGAGCCGATTATGTGGCTCATGTAGGACAGCTTCCTGCTGGTTTGAGAGGAGAGAAATTTCATGCTTCTGGAGTTTCGTCGTCTGGATGCGTATGCTTTCTCTACTTTTGAGGGAAGCTGTTTTCTTTTGCATGCAGACGAAGTGCAAAGAACGTTGGGGGCGTCTTCGCCGCTTCCTGTGAAGACCCATCCCTATTTTCTTGCGATCGGGCAAATCCGGCACGTGATGGAGATATTAATTTTCGGCTCTATGGCGGAAGATGGGTCCAGCTATGAGATCGATTCCGACTACACCTATTACTTACCGCTGACCATGGTGCAAGAACTGATGGCGGCCCGCTTGCCGCAAACCCGTTTTCTCTTTCGCGATCTTTTGTTTCGGCATATCTACTATGAGACCTTGCAGCGCAGAGCCTTACAAGCCCAGCGCTTGGAACGAGACATCGATCCGATTCGCATGCCACATTTCCCCGATAGTATTTTAGCCGGACTCATCAAGGAGGGGAAAATCAGTGATCTTTTAGGTGTTGATGACATAGCGCTGGAAGGACCTGGTCTTTATAGCGGCTCCATTCATATGGCGAAACCATCTTTGCCACAATTCGCAGAGGGGCAAAAGGTCTACCTGAGGAAGCGAGAAGCGGGTGAAACACCCTGGCAAGACTCGGCTTTTCTGGAAATCCTGGAGGAGACCCCTGATATCCCGGAGGCCTCACATGCGCAAGTAGAAGGACCATTTCCCCCTACGGTGCAACGTGGACTTTGCCGTGCGAAGGGACATAAAAATGCAATCCTCTTGGGTCAAGAGCGTCTGACAGCGAATGAACTGGCCCGTGTCATACAAGAAATCCAAGAAGGCCTTCACGGGATTCCTCTCTACGCCTTCTCGCGAAACCACCCCAAGGCGACATTCCGCAAGGAGCGCAGAATTTATCATTGTAGGCACTGCAAAAGTGTGGAGCTCCGGACGCGCTACTGCTTGCAAGATGACCTCGTAGAAGAAGACAACCGCCCTACTTGCTCTGCCTGCCATGCTTCCATGACACTCTATGAGGGAAGGGCTGTGGACACAGACCTTCCTTGTCTCGAATGTGGGGAGAAGGTCTTGTGGAAGGAAACGAAAGGAAGCGAGAGGGAGCCCGATGAGTCCGTGCTAAGGGCCTACATCACCCCGGAAGAATTTGAAGTCTTGACCTTAGAAGAGTTGGAAACCATTCGAAAGGAGCTGCAGATCCTAGACGAATTGGCCAGACAAGAAGAAAAGGCGAAGGAAGGGGATTAGGCGTCTTTGGCCCTAGCATCCTTGAGGTCACTAGCGATCTGGCGAAAACATGCGTCTTCCCCGGAGTCGGCCAAGAGGTGCAAGTAGCGGAGGAAGGCCTGGTCGGTGGACTCATCCATCACGTAGTGGGGCCTTGAGTGCAAGTAATAGTGCAGGGGGCTCTCGTCCGTGTATTGGTCCTTCAGATAAATGCGGCTTGCAGCGATGCGATCGCAGACGGATTCCGCGATGTAACGAAGGGGCATGGGGAGGCCGGTAAAGAGGCCATCACCTGTGCGGTAGTCGATCCAATACTCTAAATGATGCTTATTTCTACCCTTGTGATGGAGCCAAGCCAGACTCATCCCGTTCAGGCGGCGTTCCATGTCGTTGGGGCTCCGATCGCCTTGGAAATAGGCCACACCCACCCAAAACTCAGCTGGCGAATATTTGGAGAGATCATGCGTGAAACCTTGCCAAGGGATGCCGCATTTTCGGCAGTAGGAAGCCACCAGCTTCCGATGCTTTCGCACCGTTTGCAGGTGTCCTAGAAAACGCTCCAGGAAGTTTCGCTCTTTTGATCTGACTTGATTTTGCATGGACTTATTATAGCGAATCCTAGGCGAGCCTTCGCTCAAGTGATGGTACAATAAGAAGAAAAGTGTAGGAGAGACCATGGAAGCAAACGCGATTATCACAGGCATTGATCAGATCGGACAGTTTCAAGAAGTACTGCGCTATGAGAATATCGGCCTTCTGACCACGGGGACCGCGCTCAATCGCTGGATGGTTCCGGCCTTGCAGAGCGTGAATGACCGTTTGCATTTGACCGCACTTTTCGGCCTAGAATATGGCATCCAAGGCGAGAAAAGACGAGGCGAACGCTACGAATCCTATACCGACGTCTGGACGGGCTTGCCGGTTTTTTCCCTGTACCGCTATGGTGCGTTCCATTTTTCGCAGGAAATGCTAGCCCGCTTCGATATTTTGCTCATCGACCTGCCCTTGACCGGTCGACGCTACGACAGCTACATTCCAGCCATGCACCGCTTGCTCCGCGAGATGGGGGAGAACGGGAAGAAAGTCATTATTTTGGATCGGCCGAACCCTTTGGGCGGCGAATTCGTCGCCGGTGGCCTCTTACAGAAATCCTTGCTGGCCGATGAAGATCAATTCCCCCTACCCATTCGCTATGGGATGACCTTGGGCGAGCTTTCGCTCATGATGAATAGTGAAGATGAGTTGGGCGCCGACCTCGAAGTCATCAAGGTAAAAAATTGGACAAGAACCATGCAGCATCCGGAGATGAACCGGCCCTGGATCTATCCGGAGCCCCATCTACCCAGCTTCACTGCGTGTTTTCTTTCGGTCGGCTTGGAACTTCTCGAGGCGTCGAACCTTAGCATTGGGCATGGCACGCCGAAGCCGTATCAGAACATTGGCTCGCCGTATCTGGATGCGATTCAGCTTTCGGCTTCGCTCAATAAACGCAATATTTCCGGTCTGCTCTTTCACCCGGTTTACTTTACGCCGACCGTGTCTCAGTATCAAGGAGAGCTCTGTCAGGGCGTCCAGGTACATGTGATTGATCGCCATAAGGTCAGGCCCCTCTACTTCGCCCTGGAGCTCATCGCCGAGATCAAGAATCGGGCGGGGGAGGACTTCAAGTTCTTGGAGCTTCCGGATGGCAGCTTCCCGATCGACTACCTCTTCGGGAGTAATAGGCTTCGCAGGCAGCCGGAAGATTACCAAATGATCATGGCCGACTGCGACAAGGAAGCCAAGGCCTTTGCCGAGAGAAGCCGGGCCTACTACTTATACGAGTGAGTAGAGCATCGGCCTTTCGTTTCGCCTGGCTAGCCAGAGATAGGCGAGGAGAGCCAGGAGAGAGAAGAAGCTGATCAGTCCGCCCGCCATCGCACCCGGTGTCTCATAGGTGAAGGCGATTTCGAGTTCGCCCGCCGGCACTTCAATGAACATCAGCCCCATCGATTCGTGGATGGCCACCTCTTCGCCATTGACCTGGCAAGTCCAGCCGGACGACCAAGGCACCGTAAAGAAGAGGTTGGTTTGCGTGTCCCTTTCACTTGTAGCCACGAAGCCATTCCCCGACCAGCGTACGTCCGTGATTCCCTGGAGTCTTGCGTCATCTTCAGGCATCTGTTCTTCATTCAGGTTGAGGAAGCCCGCAGCGGGTAGTTTCTCCAGCCCGAGTTCCTCGGCCAAAGCCGCCTGTTCCGCCTTCAGCGGCAAGGCTCGGTGAATCAGATAGGCTCGTTCGGGGAATTTGATCGCCTTGAACTCGTCCCAGTCGACGTAATAGGCATAGCTAAACCCAATCGGCAAATAGGATTCATGCTCATAGATATAGGCCGATGTTCCATCTTCTAGGACCTGACTTGCAATCGGCTCGCCGAAACCACTTTTGGGCTCTGGCGAGACCAGATAGCGGCCGCCTAGAAAAGACTGCAAGCCCGGCTCCTGATTGACGGAAGCGACGAAGCGGCCTTGGCCGATATCGCTATAGAATTGATAAATCGACGGGCTCACCGTACTACTGAAGGAATTGATGCTGCGAAGGCCAGACGTCAAGGCTTCGTTCCGGTGGGTGGTATCTGAATGCAGGCGATAGCGGTCAAGATCCAGCTCGGCTTCTTGCGCCAGATCCTTCAGCAAGCCGCCGAAACCGACATAGAGCCGTTTGACATTTTGCGGCTGATTGGACGAGCCTGCGTTCTGCCCCCGGGCAATCGTATAGACTTGGTTCAGGCCACCTAGAACAAGAACAAGCACGAGAAGAGAAGCAAATTGGCGCTGCGGCTTCGCTTGTTCTACGATGAGCCAGACCAGGAGTAGGCCGACCAGAGAAGCAAAGGCAAACGTCAGGAAAGTCGGCAAGTAAGTAATGACCCCAATGGCCACACGCCTTGGGTCGTCTGCCGGCAAGAAGAAACAGCTCACGGTAAAGGCCAGGACGAGTACTAGGGTACTTGCAAAAGCCACACGGGCACTATGGAGAACCTTTGGATCGGAGGACCAGAGCGATTCGAGGGCTTTGGCCGAAGCCAAGGCCATCATAAGAATCGGCATGAAAAACCAGCGGGAATAGTAGACCGAGCCCAGCCCGGTGAACACACTGTTCAAGACCGGAACGAAGGCAAAAACCAACAGAATCACCAGGAAATTGCGGAGCCACTTCTCCTCAGGCCCTTTCTTCTTGAGGAAGAAAACGAGGACGAGCGAGAGGCCAACAGCTGGGAGCCAGAGTGAAGTCGATGAATAATGGGTCGACGGGTATAGGACTTCACCCGGCATGAAGTCTCCCGGGAAGAAGAAGGCGCGGAGAAGGTTCACATATTGGCTCGCGCCATAGAAAAACCAACGGGAAAAGCCAAGTTTCGCCTGCGCGCGGGGCAGTTCCATTGTGGAAAGCATCGAGGGCAAGAAGAGGAAGGAGGCGAGTCCGACGCCCAGAATGCCTTCCAGAAAGTAATCCCAGACACGACGAATTTCCTTCGACCAGTGGGGAATTAGGAAGCGCACGATGTAGTAGAGGACCACAAAAACCACTTCTTCCGCAAAGAAAAAATAATTCAGCACGCAAGAAAACGCTACAGCGAGGGCGAAAACCCCGCGCCGCCGTTTCGTCGCCAGCTCCTCCAAGGCAATCAGCAAAAGCGGAAAGAACGCCGTCACATCATGGAAGTGATTGAAGATCGTATTCGCCGCTTGGAAACCAGAGAACGCATAGAGCATCGCACCGACGACCGCCAACCGCTTATCTCTGACGAAACGCGCCAGGTAGAGGTAAGCGAAGATCGCCGCGCACATGTACTTCAAAATGTACAGTGGCCCTGTGAGATAGGGAAAGAAGCTCGACGGGAAGAGAAAGGCCAGCCAGAAAAACGGGCTGCCCACATTGTAGAAACTAAAGGCCGGAATCAGCCCGCTTCCGATATCCAGCTCTGCCGCCCAGGTTTTCCCCTCTTTAATCGCATCAATTACGTACATGTTAAAAGGCACCTGCTGCGAATTGAAGTCATCCACAACCGTGAGCCAGCCGCCATTCGTCAGTAAAAAAGGGAGAAAGACCGCCAAGGCACAGAAGAAGCTGGCCAAGGCGGTAAGAAAGAGATAGTGATTACGGATTCGGCGATCCTCTTTCTGAATCAATTGCATACCTAGTCACCTCGTTACCTCATCTTACTCGACGGTAACGGATTTCGCCAGGTTTCTCGGTTTATCAATGTCCAAACCCTTGTTCGCAGCCACGTAGTACGAGAACAGTTGCAGCACGATGGCCGAGAGAGAAGGCGAGAAAAGGTCCGTGATTTCCGGCACCTCAATGTGGAAGACCTTTTCATCGGCGTTGTCGTTGGCGTTCTCGTCGGGCTTCGGGTTGGCGTTGTCGTCGGCCTTCTCGTTAGATCGCCCATCCGATTGGCTCCCGATGTACAGCACCTTGGCACCGCGGCTGATCACCTGTTCCACGTTCGAAACAATTTTCGGGAAGAGTTTCGGTACGTTGGCCAAAGCCACCACCAGCGTGTTCTCTTCAATCAGGGAGATCGTCCCGTGTTTCAGTTCGCCCGCTGCATACGCCTCAGAATGGATATAGGAAATCTCCTTAAGCTTCAAAGACCCTTCCAGAGCAATCGCGTAGTCAATGTTTCGGCCGATAAAGAAAATGCTCTTGTAGCCAATACAGGTCGACGCATAGCGCTGAATGTCATCCACCGAATGGAGAATCGTCTCCACTTTGGCCGGAATCTGTTTGATTTCCTTGTAATACGCTTGCGCTTCTTCCAAGCTGAGCTTGCCGAGTTTTGTGGCAAAATCAACGGCCACAATCTCTAAGAGCGCCACTTGTGCCGAAAAAGCCTTCGTCGTTGCCACCGCAATTTCCGGTCCGGCTAGGGTGTAGAGGGTGTGATCCGCTTCTTTTGCGATCGTGCTGCCAATCACATTCACGATCGCCAAGGTCTTTGCGCCACGGGCCTTGCCTTCGCGCATCGCCGCAATCGTGTCGGCCGTCTCCCCGGATTGGCTGACGAGAATCAGTAAGGTCTTCTCATC
>CAZCLL010000067.1:10096-13391 GCA_964499555.1 uncultured Fastidiosipila sp. | reverse complement strand
CCATGCCCGGGCCGCCGGTCGCGAGAATCGTGGCGACGCCGTCGTGGCGCATAAGGGCACCGGTCGCCTCCATCGACGGATGCTCAATCCACTGGATGCAGTCGCTGGGGGCGCCTTTGGCCACCGCCGCATCACGCAAAATCCTAGCGGCCTCCACCGAGCACTTCTGCGCACTCGGATGAAAAGCAAACACAATCGGATTCCTCGTCTTCATGCAAATCAAAGCCTTAAACATCATCGTCGACGTCGGATTCGTCACCGGCGTCACCCCGCACACAACCCCCACAGGCTCCGCAATCTCCACGTAACCCTCATTCTCGTTGCGCTCCACGATGCCCACCGTCTTCTGGTCTTTCATATCATGGTACACATACTCCGTCGAGAAGCGATTCTTGATATCCTTATCCTCCAGGACACCCCGCCCCGTCTCCTCCACCGCCAACTTCGCCAGCCGAAACGAGTTATCCAGTCCGGCCAAAGCCATCGCCTGCACAATCGCATCCACCGTCTCTTGCTCCAGCGCCATAAACTCCCGCAGCGCCCCCTGCGCTTTCGCCACCAGCGCATCAACCTCTGCCGTCGCATCCGCCGCGGCAACATCGATTGATGCGCTGGTTGCTGCTTGGGTTGTTGTTGCAGCTGGTCTGCTGGCGGCTTCAGCAATGACTGTTTCACTAGCTTTTGTCGTTACTGAATCTGTAGCTGGAGTTGTGGCAGAGTCAGTGATCGTGACCTCTGTGTCGATTGTCACTTCCTGAACCTTGGCATCCTCTGTTTTCTTGGTCTGATCTTTCGTATTCATAGGCTTCCTTTCTGTGTCCCTCACATCCGCTGCGAGAAGTGAATCCTCGAATCTGCTGTGTGGCTGTGGCTCCTGTCACCCTTGTCATCCGTTCCATCCGTGAAAAATTTATCTTTATCACAAGAGCTATTCTACATCCTCCCGCCGAGATTTCAATATTAAAATATCGGTTAAAAGACATTTCTCTATTAAATAGAGGTTAACTACTTCAATTCGATAAACCTTTAGCTATAATGTTCTCTCAGGCTCTCTACTGCGTTCCACTTGCGAGTCTCTCTTCATTTTGTGTGTGCGCATCGCTACTACCGCATGCTTTCACCGCCATTTTCTCTGTGCGGCTCGTTGGTCTCAGTTGGAAGGAGCGCACACTACGGCGTATTGCTTTACCAGCCACCCCTCCCATCCGGCTAGTCTGATTGATTGGCGGAGCGCTAACTGCTACGTATTGTTCTCGCCGCCAATTCTCCCGTAAGGCTCGCTGGTTCCAGATGGAAGGAGCGCTACACTACGACGTATTGTTGTAGCATCTCATTCATTCAAGAGGGCAAGTGAGTTAAAAGTAGATTGGACTGTGAATATGGGTGCACCCCAATAATTTTGCAGGTAAAATGCTCCTTAGTGAATAACCAATATCTTACGTTGGTCAGGATCTGTCGTTATCCATGCATAACAAATCCCCCTTCCTGCATATGAGCTGCGAAAGAGCCTGTTTTGAGTTTGATTAGGGCGGTGGTCTGGTGTTGTTTCTCGAAATCAAGCCTTAGGTAATAAGTTAACTATGGACAACGACAAAAACTGACCACTTTAACATATTACAAGTGCACCTGTCCTACCCATCTGTAGTTTAGTGCACTCTAATCCTCCACGAACCTAGGCAAAGCCTGCGAAATCACGTCACAACAAGAAGATAAATCCGCCTAACCAATAGATCACCTCAATTATCGTGTTGATTTTCGATTAAATCCGGGATCCGAACCACCAGATCCAATAGTACACTTCAATCATCGTGTTGATTTTCGTTTAAATCCGGGATTCTAACCACCACAACCAATAGTACACCTCAATCATCGTGTTGATTTTCGATTAAATCCGGAATTCTAGCTAACACAACCAATAGTACACCTCAATCATCGTGTTTATTTTCGATTAAATCCGGAATTCTAGCTACCACAACCAATAGTACACCTCAATCATCGTGTTGATTTTCGATTAAATCCGGGATTCTAACCACCAAAACCAATAGACAACCTCAATTATCGTGTTGATTTTCGATTAAATCCGGAATCAGGTCACGCCGAACATTAAAGCGACCACGTGTAGCATCTTTCCTGTCCCAAATCAACGCCACCCCCGTGAATCACCACCTTCTCTAACCAGCATCGCTCATAGCTTGCGCATATCTTTAAATTTGTAGATATGCGCAGGCTCCCTCCAACATCGACACAATCTAAACAGGCTACAGTTTCATATTTCTGTAGTAAAAACTCCTCAAATCGCTGAAATGTTTGAAAAACCATGCAAAGGGGGAGGAAGTGAATATTGGCGGCTTTGGCCTAGAAGTAGATAGTAAAGATGTGAAAAGGGTCAAGGGCGACCGGCAAGCGAACAACCGACAAGATGCAACCAGCAAAACGGCAAACCGGTAACCGACCCCTCAACAACAACAGAAAGCGAGGTGCAAGAAACATCGATGAATGTACTTGAATGAAGGAGATGCATATTGAAACGATTGAAATTATCTTATTAGCTGTTGGCATTTCGCTTGATACCTTTGCGGTAATGTCGGTCTCGGGGGCCATGTATCCGAGAATCAGGTGGCAAGATCTCCTGAAAGTCGGCGTCATCTTTGGAGGTTGGCAAACCCTGGCCGTCGTGCTCAGCAGCCAAATCACGCAATTGGCGATCCATGGTAGCGTCATTGATCCTTGTCAAATGCGGAGGACTCTGCGGGTGTTAGTCATAGGGATTCTGGTGTTTTTAGGACTGTATATGCTTTGGAAGGGGCAGCGAAACCGTGACATTTACTTCGAGCAAAATAAGCCATTCTACAGCGAGGCCTTCAAAATCACTGGCCAAAACGCCTTCGACACCATGCTCCAGACCACCCTCGAGAAACTCTTCCTCTACGCTATGGAAACCTACGCCCTCAAAGATCAAGCGGAGCTCGCCGCCCTAACCCCGCACAGCATCGCCCACTATTACACCACTGGCATCATGGACATTGTGAAAAATTGGTGCCAATACACCGGCGACGACTACGACATCCAAGACCTCATCAAGGCCTACCGCTACCTCGTCTCGCATCCCCTCCCCGACATCCTGGACTTTGGGGAAAACTAGCGTTCTGTCTCTTTGGCCAAAACCGCCGCCTCACACATCCTCCCCACCAGCGAGTACGACCCGAATGCATAAAGTTTTTTGTAAAAATCTATAAAAACTTCTAAAAATCAAAAGTTTTTCCAAATTTCGTTAAAAACTTGAACTCCCCTCCCA
>CAZCLL010000067.1:0-10086 GCA_964499555.1 uncultured Fastidiosipila sp. | reverse complement strand
TATTCTTCAAGAAAGGGGGTGACTTCATGATCCCGAGAAACGAATATCTGAACTGGCTCACGAATTGGCGCGAGAAACAAGTCATCAAAGTGATGACTTGTGTCAGGCGTTGTGGTAAATCGACACTCTTTCAGCTGTACATCGACCAACTCAAACAGACTGGTGTCGCAGACGAACAAATCATATCGGTCAACCTAGAAGATGTCGAATACGAAAATCTACTCACCTACCGCGCTCTCTATGACTTCATCAAGACTAGGCTGGTCAAGGGGAAATACACCTACATCTTCATCGATGAGGTGCAGCAATGTGAGCAGTTCGAAATAGCTGTCAACAGTCTGTTCATTCATGAGAATGTCGACCTATACATTACAGGCTCCAATGCCTTCATGTTATCTGGCGAGCTTGCTACACTCTTATCAGGAAGATATGTGGAAATCCAGATGTTGCCGCTATCCTTTGCTGAATATTATGGCGCGGTTCAGGCTGGCTCTATTGACACGGGCGCAACCTCAGCCACAACCACAAACCTAAACCTAAACCCAACAACCACAACCACAAACCCACCCTCAACCACCGACAAAAACCCAACCCGTAGCGAAATCTTCACAAACTACCTTCGCTACGGCTCCTTTCCCTACGTCGCATCGCTGCAAAAAGATGACACAAGCATAACCACCTACCTAGATGGAATCTACAACACGATCCTAATCAAAGACGTCGCAACTCGCGAAAGCATCCGCAATATTTCCGAACTGGAAAGTGTAATCAAGTTTCTGGCGGGCAGCATTGGAAGTCCCATTTCAGTAAAAAAAATTAGCGACTCCCTGAACTCCGCCGGCAGGAAAACATCGCAGGCTACTATCGATCGCTACTTGAGAGCCCTCTGCGACAGCTACATCTTCTACAAGTGCGACCGCTACGACATCAAGGGGAAACAGCATCTCAAAACCCTCGGGAAATACTACATCGTCGACACCGGACTTCGCGATCTTCTCATTAGAACTTCAGCCACAGACTTAGGTCACCTCCTGGAAAACATCGTCTATCTAGAGCTCCTAAGACGAGGAAACAAAGTAAACATCGGAAAGGTTGCTGAACGAGAAGTCGATTTTGTAGCCAGTAACTATGACGGTGTCGTCTACTACCAAGTCTCAGCAACGACACTTGATGAGAACACCTTGCAACGAGAGCTCGAACCCCTAAGAAAGATCAGCGACAACTACCCGAAAATTCTTCTAACCTTGGACGATTATCAACCGGAAGCCGATTATGAAGGCATCCAGAAAATCCACTTATTGGACTGGCTGCTCTCCTCCCCTTAAGACTGCCCTGCTCCACGCAAGCGAAACACCTCACTCCCCACTCAAACTACACTCCCTCCACGAACCCCACACTCCCCCAAAATGAAACAAGCCCCCTATAGGCAAAGGGCTTGTTTCACGTAAAGGAGAACCATTGTCTCAGGCCATCAAAATTACTTTCTACGGCTGCGGATGTCGAACGCAACTGCCAAAGTAAAAATCAAGCCGCGCACAATGTATTGGTACGACACATCAATCTGCATCAAGTTCATGCCGTTGGTCAAACTCATTATCACGAGAGCACCAACGATCGTATTCGTCACCCGGCCCACGCCACCAGAAACCGCAACGCCGCCAATATAAGACGACGCAATCGCGTCCATTTCGAAGCCGAGACCAGCAGTCGGGGTAGCAGAGCGCATGCGCGACGTGTAGAGTACGCCGGCCAAAGCCGCCATCATACTCATCGACATAAAGACCAGTAAGGTGATCTTCTTCACATTCACGCCGGACAATTCCGCCGCCTCCTGATTGCCGCCAACACCATAAATGTAGCGGCCGGTTTTCGTTTTGTTCAAGATAAAATTGTAAATCGCCAAAACCACACCAACAATCAACAAGGTCCACGGAACACCGCGCTCATTCGCCAAGGTCCAAAAAACAGCCCCAATCACAATCGCAAAAACCAATAGCTGTGCAATAAAGGTCGGCGTCGAGGACACCTTAAAATGATATTTCAACTTACTCTGACGCTGCCTCGCCGCCGACACCACCATCAGGATAATCAGCACCGCAGCAATCAGCAGAGCAGTAATATTCAAATCTCCATCCCCAATATTCGGGATAAAGCCATTCGACAAAGCAATAAACCCAGCATTTCTTTCCGGCACAATAATCGTACCCGTACTCTGAAGCGTCAAAGTCAACATCCCGCGGAAAATGAACATCCCCGCCAACGTAATGACAAAAGCCGGCACCCCCACATACGCCACCATCACGCCATGATAGAAACCAATCGCCAAGCCCACAAGAAGCACGATCGGGATCACCACCCATTCCGAAAACTGATAGCGCGCCATCAGAATCGCCGCAATCGCACCCGTAAAGCCAGCCACAAAACCAACCGACAAATCAATGTGCTTTATAATCAGAATACAAGTCATGCCAATCGCCAAGATCGCCACGTAGCCCGTCTGATTGATCAAGTTGGTCAAGTTCCTGGCCGTCAAGAAATTACCATTCGTCGTAATCGTGAAAAATGCGAAAATGACAATCAAGGCAAGATACATGACATAGTCACGTGCGTTTCCCTTTAGAAAAGTCATGAGCCTCGTCCCTAGCGAGCCATCATCCGACCCACCTCCCGAACCCTGACCAGGGGCCGTCTCTGATTCCGGCTCGTCCGCATATTTATGTTGCGGGGGCAGGTCTTTCATAAGGATTTTCTTGTCATCTTTATCCATTCGAATCTACTCCTATCCGTCTTTCTCGCCCAAATCCTGTGGCCCAATTACTCTGGCCAAAGCCGCCACCAGCCACTCGCCCAATCCTCTCCGGCCAAAGCCGCCACCAGCCATCAACTGCTCAGCCCGACCAAGCCATCACAGCCAAAACTAGTACCTCGTCGCCAGCTCCATTACCTTGACATCCGTGGCTTCTTCTCGCGCCAATTCGCCCGCCATCCGCCCGTTCGACATCACATAGATGCGATCCGAGAGATTCAAGATCTCCGGAAGCTCCGAAGAGATCAGCACCACACTCTTCCCTTCGCTAGCAAGCCTGTAAATCAACTGATAGATTTCATATTTCGCACCGACATCAATCCCTCGGGTCGGCTCATCCAAGATCAGAATCTCGGGATTGGCAAACATCCATTTCCCGATCACCACCTTCTGTTGGTTGCCCCCCGACAAGTTCAGAACCTTCTGCTCAATCGACGGCGCCTTCACCCCAATCGAATCACTCAGTTCCTGCATGATGCGGATTTCTTTATCTTCATTAAGAGAAATGCCCTCTTGGAGCTCAGCCAAATTCGCCAAAGACATGTTGTACTTAATATCCTGAATAAGGATCAGACCATTCCCTTTACGGTCCTCCGTCAGGTAAGCAATCCCCTGCTCAATCGCCTTTCTCGTGCTATTCAGCTTGACCTCTTGCCCATTTACCCGAGCTTCCCCGGACAACAAACGATAATCCGGTGTATTGCCAAAGAGACTCAAAGCAAGCTCCGTCCGCCCCGCACCCATCAAGCCGGCAATACCCAGCACTTCCCCTTTTCTGACCTTGAAAGAAATATCTTTCAGGATCGTCCTTCCGGTAGAAGGCTGTTCCGCCGTCCAATTTGAAACCTCAAGCACCGCCTCACCAATCTTCGGCTCCGGCCTCGGCGGATAAATATTCTTCATTTCACGACCCACCATCAGCTGGATCATCTCCGCGATCGTCACCGGTTCCACCGCCTGATCAAACGAACGGATCGTATGCCCATCCCGCAGAATCGTAATCGAATCCGCAATCTCCATCACTTCCTTCAACTTGTGGGAAATCATAATCAGGCTGACCCCTTGATCCTTGAGCTGTCTCATCAAGTTCAAGAGATGCTCCGAATCCGAGTCATTAAGAGCCGCCGTCGGCTCATCCAAAATCAACAGGCGAACATCCTTACTCAAAGCCTTCGCAATCTCAACCAGCTGCTGCTGCCCGACCCCCAAGAACTTAATCTTCGTCTCCGGGTTCACGTTGAGTCCGACTTTGGCCAAAACCGCCTCCGCCATCTGTCTCGTCTTGTTCCAGTCAATCAAGCCCCTCGAATTCACGACCTCATTGCCAAAATAAATGTTTTCATATACTGACAACTCCGGAATCAAGGCCAGCTCCTGGTAAATAATTCCAATCCCAACCTTCTCCGAATCGCTCACACGCGTAAACTTCTTCACATCGCCATCATAAATGATGTCACCCGAATAGCTCCCAAACGCATGGACGCCCGAAAGCACCTTCATCAGTGTCGATTTGCCGGCACCATTCTCCCCAACCAGGCAGTGAATCTCCCCTTCACGAATTTGGAAATTCACTTCATCCAAGGCCTTTACTCCGGGGAACTCCTTCGTAATCTGCCGCATTTCAAGGATCGTCTTCATAGTCCTCCCCGCGTTCGTCCGGCTTCATAGCAAGACGTCTCGTCAAACACCTTCTCAAGACATCTTGGCAAAACTTTTTGGTAAAACTTTTTGTAAAGAGGGCGGCTTCGTCTCAAAACTCCGGAAGTCATCCAGCCTCGAAAAGCCTCAAAACTTCACCGTCACAAAACATTGCCGCCCTACATGATGCCCACGTCAGAACCTCAGCTCTGGCAGGCTATCCCTTACCCTTAGTCAAGACCCGTAAACTGGTCAGCCGTGTAGTAGCCCGAATCAATCAAAGCCGACTTCACATTATCCTTAGTCACAACAACAACCGGCGTCTGCTTCGAAGGAACTTGCTTCACTTGGTTATCATACTCAGAATCCGTCACAGGGGTCTTGCCCTCAAGGACATCAACCGCCATCTGAACAGAATCCGCAGCCAAAGTTCTCGTATCCTTAAACACGGTCATCGACTGCTTGCCATCAATAATGTACTGAACAGAAGCAATTTCCGCATCCTGTCCGGTAATGTGATACGAAGTCACCGCCGGATCCGCCGCAAAAGCATCCGCGATCGAACGAGACGTACCATCATTCGGTGCCAAAATAAAGACTTCGCCCTTATCCTCGTCACCAGCCTCCGTCAAGTTCGCTTCCGCCTTACCCTTCGCAACAGAGAAATCCCAATCCGTCGTCACCTGGCCAATAATCGAAGCCAGTTCATCACGGGTCAGTTCCATCTTATCCACATACTTCTCCGCTTCCGTGGAGTTCTTAATCACGAACGTACCATCAGCAATCAAAGGCTGAAGAATATTCCAAGCACCCTGGAAGAACAAGAAAGCATTATTATCGGTCGCCGCACCAGCGTAGAGATAAAGCGGGAGACCCTCGCCCTTCCCTTCAGCCTGCTCAGCCAAATACGTACCCATCGCTTCACCGACCGAGATCGAGTCAAACGTAACATAGTAATCAACAGCCGACGTACCAGTGATGAGGCGGTCATAAGCAATCACCGTTACACCCGCATCCTTCGCATCCTGCACAGTACCCGCAGCACCCGCAGCATCATGCGCGCAAATAATCAAGACTTTAATACCCTGTGAAATCAAGCTCTCAACATTCGTCTTCTCTGTGGCTGAGCTACCCTGGCTGAACAAAACCTGATTCGTAAATCCGGCATCACCCAAAATCTTCTCAAACTGTGTCTGATCTTGGATCCAGCGAGGTTCATCTCTCGTAGGAAGAACAATTCCGACCTGAACACCCGTCGCCGGCGGCGCAGTCGTGCCTTCCGGTTCCGTCTCGCCATTCGCTGTAGTCGTGTTGGCAGGCGGGGCGGCTGTCGTTGTTGAATCCGTATTGCACGCGCTCAAGGCAATGGTCAGCGGCAGCGCAACGGCAAGCAACAAAGCTACTAGATTCCTCTTCTTCATAGTTACCTCCAATTCATGGATTGACGAGCAGCAAGTTCCGGCTCCATGCCACGTTTCGTTCGGCCAAAGCCGCCCACCACACGTCAGGCAAATAACATCTACTTCATACTATCACTCCGCTTGTAAGAAGTCACTAAGTAAAGAAAAAATTAACACGTTTTCCATTTATCTTTTCGCCATATCCAAGTAATTGCCTTTCCTTCCCGCCGTAATTTATTCAGTAATTCGACAGTATTTATGCATCATCCCTGCATTTTATACAGCAACACTGTATCTTGAAAATCAAAGCAATTCCGCAGAAAACCCACCCACTATAAAAATGTGAAACGATACACATGAAAATCAATAATTATGTGATAATACACACGTAAATATTCATAATCTCGTGCGAGAAATCACATAATTATTACAACTACTTATGAAATGAGGTCGAACATGCAACGCTTAGCTCTCAAGAAATTACTCGAATGGAAAAACAGCACCAATCGCAAACCCCTTCTATTGACCGGCGTCCGCCAAGTAGGCAAAACGTGGCTCCTTAAAGAGCTCTCCAGAAAAGCCTTTGACAACCTCGCCTATTTCAACTTCGAAGAAAATCCGGATTACAAACAATTCTTCGAAGGTAGTAAAGACGTCGGCCGCATCCTCCAAAACCTCAGCCTCGCCAGTGGCCAAACCATTACCCCCGAGAGGACGCTCATCGTACTTGACGAAATCCAAGCCTGCCCAGAGGCAATCACTTCCCTAAAGTACTTCCAAGAAAATGCCCCTCAATACGCAGTAGCTGGTGCAGGATCGCTGCTGGGGGTGGCTTTGGCCAAAGCCGCCTCCTTCCCCGTAGGAAAAGTGACCTTCCAACAAGTCAACCCCATGACGTTCAGCGAATTCTTACTCGCTATAGGTGATGGAAACTTTGTGCAATACTTGAATGACGTAAACAGCCTCGAACCCTTGCCGGATGCCTTCTTCAACCCACTCACAGAGAAACTCAAAACATACTTTGTTACCGGAGGGATGCCGGAAGCCGTTTCCCTCTGGTCCGAAGAACACAACGTGGAAGCCATGAACAAGGCCCTCTCTGACATCCTCATCGCCTATGAAAGAGACTTTGCGAGACATCCAAACGCATATCAGTACCCCAAAATCTCCTTAACCTGGCATTCCATTCCCTCACAACTCGCCCGCGAAAATAAAAAATTCCTCTATTCCGTAGTCAAAGACGGCGCAAGAGCTAGAGAATATGAAAGCGCTTTACAATGGCTCGTCGATGCCGGACTCGTCCACAAAGTTTTTCGAAGCACCGCTCCGGGGCTTCCTCTTGCAGCCTACGATGACCTAAGCGCTTTCAAACTCTACCTCGTCGATGTCGGCCTGCTCCGAGTCCACGCAGGCCTCGACCCGACAGCCTATAGCCAAGGCAATCGCCTCTTTACAGAGTTCAAAGGAGCCATGAGCGAAAACTTTGTCCTCACTTCCCTCATCGATCAATTCCCGATCAAACCCCGCTATTGGTCTATCAACAATCCGCCTTACGAAGTCGATTTTATCCTCCAACGCGGCAATGATCTCTTCCCAATCGAAGTGAAATCCGATCAAAATCTGACTTCCAAAAGTCTCCAAAAATTCGGCGAACGCTACGCAGACAAGATCAACCTACGCATACGTTACTCACTTGCCAATCTCAAACTCGACAACAACGTATTGAATATCCCACTCTTCATGATCGACCAAACCGATCACCTCATCAGCCTAGCCCTCGATCATCTAAACCTACCGAAGTAGATTTCTCCGGGACTAGATCCGCTCCGAGTCCTCATTCACCTGACCCAAATCCGCCCGCACAATCAGCACATCACACGTCGCCTGTACACTCACATATTGCGCAACCGAGCCAATAAACACCCGCTCCAAGCGGCTCATCCCCGTCGCCCCGATCACAATCAGATCAATGCCAAGCTCCTCCGGCAAAACCTTCGCAATCACCTCGCGCGGCCGCCCCTCCCGAACCTCAAGGATCACCTCCGTGGCGCCTTTGGCCAAAGCCCACGCCTCGTACTTCTCCATCATTTTCCGAGCTTGCTCGGTCGCTTTCTTTAGAAATTGCGCCTGGTCAAACAAAGGCTGATCAATAATCAAATCATGACTCGGCCACTGCGCAAAAGCCAAATCATCCACCACATGCACCAAATACAAGGCTCCACCATTCCGGATCGCAATCGCAACCGCCTTCTTAAAAGCAACTTCCGCCACCTCCGACCCATCAATCGGAATCATAATCTTCTTATATTCTTTCCCTAACATACTCTTTTCCTCCTTTACCTTCGTTTTTTTGTTTTTTGTTTTTTCGGGTTTGGGGTTTTGCTTTTTCTGAGTTTCCGGGTCTTTCATTCTCTTGGGCCTAGTTTTCTGGGCTTTCTGGCTGTCAAGGTTTTGGATTTTCGTTGTCTGGGTTCCTAAAGTATTTGGGTTCAGCGTTTTTTAACTTGCATCTGTCACTTGCGCCAGCAAATCGACCCTTTGGCCACGAAATTTGCTTATGTAACACGAAACATCAGGCTTCAGTGCTCTATTACTTCATATTGTAGTCGCTTAGGCGCTTGCTTATAGGAGCATTTAGGGATTTTTCTATGCCTAGCCATTCACATAACTTGTTCAATGGACAAAACTCGTCTCGATCCAAGTTCAACATATTATCCATAAGCATATTTCCCCTAAAACACCTCCAAAACATCCCGATCGAGGCAATTTAGAAGTGATTTACTGCTCACCCCCACCAAAAACTCGTCTCGCTCTTGGATCGAGACGAGTTTTGTCCACTTTACCTTGTTATATATCCATTTTACCCATCTTCTTGTCTAATAATCTCTAGAATCAGGGAATTTTAAGTGTCCGGTCATTTGTGTAATAAGATATGTTGGCCAGGATCTGCAGCAATCCAAGTTCAACATATTACTCTTTAGATCATTCCTCTACGAACGCACCAAAAAGAGTCTGTTAAGGGGCATTTTGGGCCGATCGAGCCGATTCTGCATGGTTTTCCCAGCAGGATTCGGAAAAATCTCATCATCTTCTTGGATTCCTGCGGATCCTGACCATCTTAATAAGTTATCCATCTGTTTTTCCCACCTTGCTACCCTTTGATCGCTAGAAATGGGGGATATCGACCCGAACACGCACCGAACACAAGAGTCCCTTCCGCCCAAAACATCAAATAAACGCAAGGATCACCATCCACTGCATCACTTCAACCATCGAACACACGAATCGCTGTTGATATCACCCGAAATCCGGGCAAACAAGAGCAGGTCTACCGCATCCAACTACTTGCGCAGTAAACAACCCACTACTAATGGCAAGTTTTTTCAGATTGGTAGTCACTCTCGTGGCTTATTCTATGAATAGCGGTGGGAACTCTTGTATTGGCTGTGACATCAACTCGATATCCTCCGATTCTGCTTCCCTCGAGGCTGCCAGCGAGCTATTGGGCGGAGCGCTAAGCTACGACGTATTGTTGTTGCCGCCACTTAAGTGCATGAGACCAGTACGCTGAAAAAACGACCAACACATCAGAAAGTGTTTGTTTTCTTAGGTTGTGAGACTGACAAAGAAGAATGATCGGCTAATCTTCGTAGAATAGAGGCTTCTTAACAACATAACAAATTACTCGTGGTCGAGATTTGTCGCTGTCCATACTTACCATGTTATCCATTGCTTCAATTTTGGGATAAATACCCCTAAACACCCTAATCAGGGCTATTTTGACAGCAAAATATGCCATTCCACAGCTCATGTGCATAAAAGATGTCATGTTATGAATGGATATCAACAGATACTGACCAGCATATCTTATTACGAATTGCCTTCCTAGACAGAATTTCAATCACATTCTAGAGTATCGTGTTGATTTTCGATTAAATCCGGAATCGTGATACCCAAATCATAAAGTCTATCCAAATTATCGTGTTGATTTTCGATTAAATCCGGGATCCTAGTACTCAAAACATAAAGGCCACCCAAACTATCGTGTTGAAATCCGATTAAATCCGGAATCACGGCACATAAAACACAAAGACTACCCCGAATGTCGTGTTGATTTTGGATTAAATCCGGAATCCTAGTACTCAAAACATAAAGACCACCCAAATTATCGTGTTGATTTTCGATTAAATGGTTCGGGTGTCAAAACTTAAAAATAGGGCTAAAAGGGCTTGCAAGATGTAA
>CAZCLL010000066.1:0-13594 GCA_964499555.1 uncultured Fastidiosipila sp. | reverse complement strand
TTTGGCCTAGTGGATTCCAGATTTAATCGAAAATCAACACGACAATTGAGGTGGATATTGCTGTTAGTTCCTACTTATTCCGGATTTAATCGAAAATCAACACGATATCTGAGATGGTCTATTGTTCTTGGCCTCATCAACCATTGATTACGAATACTAGCGGTCTCGACGGACTATGAATCGGCGGATATCGAGTAAAACCTACAGCCAATACAAGAGATCCGTCCGCTACTCATAAAATCAACTACGAGAATGACTACCGCTCATAGAAAAATTACGGGAGTGACTACCGCACATAACAAACTTGCCGCTAGTAATGAGGTGCTTCGTACGCAGGGCGTTGGATGAGGTAGAAATTCTTGTATCCGTCTGATGTTCTGGTTGATATCCACAGCGGTTCGTTTGTTCCGTGTTTGAAGTGATGCGGTGGATGGTAATCCTTGCGTTGATTGGATGTTTTAGCGGAAGAGAATCTTGTGTTCGGTGCGTGTTCGGTTGATCTCCCCCAGATTCTAGCGATTTTTAGGCAACAAGGTGGGCGAAATCGATAGATAACTAGTTCAAGTGGACAAATCTCGTCTCGATCCAAGCTGGCGACGAGTTTTGGAGGGAAACTGCAGGCGGAAGAATTCAAAATCGCCCCGATCGGGGTGTTCGGGAAGGATTATGGAGAGATTTTAGCAACAGGTAATATGTTGAATTCGGATCGAGACGAGTTTTGTCCAGGCAATATGTTATCTAAAAATAATAAAGAGATTTTGGGGCAGCAGCAGTTTTCATTTATCTGGTCTTTCATCGATTGTTTGAAGCCGCCGCATAATTTTAATTTTAAACTTATGCGCTAGGGGGTGGGATGGTAGCATTTTGCGCTTGATCTGCTATACTAAGTGAGATTTTAGCGAAAGAAGCTTTTTTATTTATGCATGTTCAAGAGTTACTGGTAAAAACGATTCCGACTATTGCTGCAGTGATCGACATTATTGGGATGGCGATCATTATTTATGGCGTTTTGTCGTCTTTGGTTTTGTTTGTGAAGCATCGCTTTGATTTGAATTCGAAGCATGTGCTGATTAATTTAGCGCAGTCTTTGTCGCTGGCTTTGGAATATATGCTTGCTGCGGAGATCTTGAAGAGTATGATTATTGCGACGTACCAAGAGCTTGTGCACTTGGCGGTGATCATGATTTTGCGACTGGTTATGACGTTTGTTCTGCACTGGGAAATCAAAGCGAGTGCTGAAGAAGGGGATGCCATGTTCTACCTGGATAAGGAGCAAAATATTCTTTCGAAGAAGAGAAGTCCTTTTCAGAAGCTGATTCCGGAACTGGATAAGAAGAAGGAGCCTCCGATTTCTTATGAGGATTGAGGGCTTGGGAGACTTAACAGGGGATGTAATAATTCTAACAAAATAATTTCGAAAATTTCCTGCTGGTGCGTGGCGCAGCAGGAAATTTTGCTATAATCAGTACAACCTTTTAAGGCTGTCCAGTGAGGCAGGAAGGGTTCTAATAGAGAAGTGAAGCTTGGAGGGGCGGCTTTGGCCACCTGACGAGCGGTTCTGGGGAGCCTTCCGGCGATTGCCTCACATGAGGACAAGAGCATGGGACGGGCTTTTTTTATGCCCGTAAAGGAGTGGGAATGAACATCAAGGCAACGTTAATGACGGACATTGAGATGGATCGTGCGCTCACGAGGATTGCACATGAAATTGTGGAACGAAATGGCGGCGTGGAGGATCTTTACATTGTTGGGATCCAGCGGCGGGGGGTGCCTTTGGCCTGGAGAATTCAGGAGAAGCTCGGGCAGATTGAGGGCAAGGAGCCTGGCTTGGGTAAGCTGGATATTACATTTTACCGGGATGATTTGAGTCTTTTGAGTGACAATCCGATTGTGAATCACACGGAGATCTCGGATATGATCACGGACCGGAAGATTATTTTGGTGGATGATGTGATTTATACGGGAAGGACGGTGCGCGCGGCGATTGAGGCGATTTTCGATATGGGGAGGCCGGCGGAAGTGCAGCTGGCTTGCTTGATTGATCGGGGACACCGTGAGTTGCCGTTCCGCCCGGATTATGTTGGCAAGAATGTGCCGACTGCGCGCCAAGAGGTGACGCTTGTGAAGGTGGAAGAGTTTGACGGTGTGAATGAAGTGCTTTTGGGTGAACTTGAGGCGGATGAGAAGAGTATGAGGAGTCGGACGTAGGAACTGGAATGGCGCGCGAAGTACTTCTGGTGTACCCGGCGCATCGACGTGCCTTTATCCTCACATACTACTTTCACATAACAACTCACAAACAACACAAACAACACACAAATAACGCAGACAGACAGAAAGGACAGCTATGGGACTTTTGCATAAGGACATACTGGGGATGCAGCAACTGAGCTCGAAGGAGATTGATGACATTCTCGATACGGCGCTCAATATGAAGAAAATCCTGTCTTCTGGTAACAAGAAGACGGCCTACTTGCAAGGCAAGACGGTGATTACCTTGTTTTATGAGAACTCGACTAGGACGAGGATGAGCTTCGAACTGGCTGGCAAATATTTGGGGGCACAGGTGGCGAATATTGCGGCCTCGTCTTCGTCGGTGGCGAAAGGGGAATCGCTCTATGATACAGCGATGACTTTGGACCAGATGGCCGCCGACATGATTATTATGCGGCACCCGATTTCTGGCTCGCCGCATTTCTTAGCTCCGCACTTGGAAGCTTCGGTGATCAACGCCGGTGATGGGATGGACGAACATCCAACGCAGGCGTTGTTGGATATGTTGACGATTCTGGAGAAGAAGGGGGGCTTTGGCGGGCTGAAGGTTGCGATTATTGGCGATTTGGCACACTCACGAGTGGTTCGGAGCAATATTTATGGGCTCGGGAAAATGGGGGCGAAGGTTTACCTCTATGGGCCGTCGACACTGATCCCTCCGGATTTGGCCAAGACAGGGGCCGTGATCTGCCACAGTATGGAAGAAGCGCTGGAATCGGCGGATGTGGTCATGGGGCTCAGGCTACAGATAGAACGCCAACAGAAGGGGCTTTTTCCTTCGATCAACGAATATAGCCAGTTCTATGGTTTGAACGAGAGAAACATCAAATGGGCGAGGGAAGATGCGATCGTGATGCACCCGGGGCCGATCAACCGTGGGGCGGAGATTTCCGGCGGCTTGGCTGACTCCATTCAATCGGTGATTAACGAACAGGTTACCTCCGGGGTGGCGGTGCGCATGGCGATCCTTTACCTCTTAAATCTTTATCGGAACCAACACAAGTTAGGCTATGGTGTACCGCAGCCGCGAAAGGAATTTGTCTATGAAGAGTGAGCAGAAGTCGAACCCGCAGCAAGCAGCGAAGCCGAACCAGGAAGCGGACCCGAACCCACAGCAAACAAACCCAACCGAAACATCCGCCTACCCCAGCGTTTCGGACGTCTTTACCACCTATGTCTATAGGGAAGAAACAGGAGCATCCGGCGTCATCCGCGGCGGCCGCGTGATTGAGGCCCGGTCGACGATCAAGGTGCCTTTTGGGGGCCAGTCCATCGGCGAGGATCGGGACGAAGTCAGGGATCTATACATCCGAAATGGCCTGATTTCTGAGCCTTTCGAGGGTCCTTATGACTACGACGTTGATGCGAGAGGCATGCTGGTTCTGCCTGGTTTCGTAGACCTTCACGCCCACCTAAGAGACCCAGGCCAAGAGTACAAAGAAGATATCTATACAGGGGCCATTTCAGCGGCAGCCGGCGGTTTCACGTCTGTTGCCTGTATGCCCAACACGTCACCGGTCATTGATAACAAGGCCATCGTCAAGTACATCATGGAAAAAGCCGCGACGGCTGCCGTCCACGTCTACCCCATCGGTTCCGTGACGAAGGGCCAGAAAGGCGTGGAGCTCTCCGAAATGGGGCAGATGAAAGAGGCGGGTATCGTCGCCGTTTCCGATGATGGAACCGCCGTATCCACCGCCGACCGCATGATGAAGGGGATGCAGTATGCCTCCGACTTTGGCCTCGTTGTCATCGACCACTGCGAGGAAGATTCGCTCAAGGGTGGCAGCATGAATGAGGGCGAAATCTCCACCCGCATGGGTGAGCACGGAATTCCCTCCGTTGCCGAAGACATCATCGTCGCCCGCGACATCCTCCTCGCCGACTACCTGAATCTCCCCGTCCACATCGCACATGTCAGTACAGCTAGATCCGTCGACCTCATTCGTCAGGCCAAAGCCCGCGGCATCCAAGTCACTGCGGAAACTTGTCCGCATTACTTTGTTCTCACGGAGGAGGCGTGCTTGAGTTTCAGTGGTTTGACCCGCGTGAATCCACCCCTTCGCACCGAGGCCGATCGCCTAGCCATCATTGAAGGCCTGGTTGACGGCACCCTGGATGTGCTCGCCACAGACCACGCCCCCCACCACAAGGACGAGAAGGAAATCGAATTCTCGCTTGCTAAAAACGGCTTGATCGGTTTCGAAACCGCATTCAGCCTCGCTTGGCTCCATCTTGTTCAGGCAGGCCACCTCACAGCCACCGAGCTCGTGCGGATCCTCTCTGCGAACCCTGCCTCGTTCCTCAAAATTCCGGCGGGGACTTTGGCCAAAGCCGCAGTGGCCGACTTCACCATCATCGACCCGCAAGCGAAATTCAAGTATGATCGTAGAAAAGCCATCTCCAAGTCAAAGAACTCGCCGTTCGATGGCTTCGAGATGCAAGGCCGGGTCATCAAGACCTTCGTGTCAGGACGAGAGGTATTTAGCAGATGAAAAACTTTATGGACTTGCTCATTGAGGCAATCGAAGAGAAAGAAAACCCCACCGTTATGGGCTTAGACCCCAATCTTGACTTCATTCCGGAGCCGATTGTTGAGGCGGTCGTGCAGCGGATCGAAGATCCTCAAGAACGTGCCGCAGAAATGATGTTCCAGTTCAATCAGGGGCTTCTTGAAGCCGTTCACGGCATTATTCCAGCGGTCAAACCGCAGCTCGCTTACTATGAAATGTATGGGGCGCCGGGGGTGGAGGCTTTTGCGAGAACGTGTCGCTTGGCAAAAGCCATGGGCTTCCTCGTGATTGCCGACGGCAAACGTAATGATATCGGCCAAACGGCTCAAGCCTACGCCGCCGGCTTCCTCGGGGACATCTCGTACCCTTGTGGCAAGACTGTGCGCTCGTTCCAAGCCGATGCTCTTACGGTGAACCCCTACCTTGGGCGTGATGGCATCATGCCCTTCCTGGAGACTGGCAAGCCTTATGGTCGAGGGATCTTTGCGCTGGTTAGGACGTCCAATAGCAGCGCTACCGAGCTGCAAGATCAGCGTTTGCAAGGCGGCCGGACGGTTTATGAAGCCGTTGCCGACCTCCTGCTGTGGTCGGGGCCACTTGGCCGGAGGAAGCGGGGAAACTTCGCCAAGAGCATCCGCATCTCTTCTTCTTGGTTCCGGGTTATGGGGCACAAGGCGGAGATGCCTCTTCAGTTCGGCCGAATTTCGACAAGAATGGGCGAGGGGCGATTATCAATGCCTCCAGAAGCCTCATTGCTGCCTGGAAAAAAGAAGGTGGCAATGGCAAAGACTACCAAGAAGCTACTTTGCGTGAAGCGCGCAACATGAGAGATCAGATTCGCCAAGCCTTGGTGAAAGGAACGAAATGACCACAAATAAAATCGAACAGATCGCAATTTTGAGGCAGAAAGAACGCTTGAATGAGCGCTTCTGGTATCTCACTTTCGAGTGCCCAGCAATCGCCGAAACGGCTCGCCCCGGACAATTCGTGAATGTAGAGACGGGAAAGTACCTGCGCCGCCCTTTGGCCGTGGCTGAGGTAAGCGGGGGGAACTTCACGGTCGGGATCGAGGTGAAGGGGGATGGCACGAAGATGCTAGCTGAACTATCGCTTGGTTCAGAAGTGAATGTCTTAGGCCCCTTGGGACACGGCTTCCACCTGGATGGTGTGGAGCAAATTGTAGTCGTTGGCGGGGGGACGGGCATTTTCCCCTTAGTCTTTGCGCTCGAGGAAGCGAAGCGCTTAGGCCTTCAAACTGCTGGCTGTTTCGGCTTTCGCTCGGAGAAAGAAAGCTTCTGGGGCGATGTGCTCCCCAAGCTCGCCGACCAATCGGTTCTCACTTCTGACGAGGGCGACCTCGGAATCAAAGGCACGGTCATGGCCGGGCTACCTGAACTTGTGTATGCTAAGTCCACCCGCATTCTCTGCGTCGGCCCAAAACCCATGATGCAAGCCGTCTCTTCGTGGGCGGAAGAGCGACTCATCCCTTGCGAAGTGTCGATTGAAGAACATATGGCCTGCGGAATCGGCCTCTGCCTGACTTGTGTTTGCAAAGTGCGCGAAGGCGATCTAGACGGCTCGGCAGAGGGCATGAGCGAGAAAAATGTACGCTCCTGTCTGGAAGGCCCGGTCTTCGACAGCCGTCGAATCATCTGGAGGTGAGGCATGGATCGAATGGATCATATGGATCTCAAGGTAAACGTAGGCAGCCTAGAACTCAAAAACCCCTTGATCGCCGCATCTGGAACGATGGGCTTTGGCCGAGAAGCAAAGGCTCTCTATGACCCCGCCATCTGGGGAGGTATCTCCAGCAAAGGGCTCACGGTCAACGAGCGCCTGGGTAACCCGGTGCCGCGCGTTGCCGAAACGGATTCCGGCATGCTGAATGCAGTGGGCCTGCAGAATCCTGGCCTTCAGAAATTTCTTGCGACCGAGCTGGACTTTATGGCCTCGCTCGGCACCGCGGTGATCGTGAATGCCGCCGGCCACGCCACAGAAGATTATCTGACCCTAGTAGAAACCCTAGGCGCTGAGCCCCAAGTGGACGCGATTGAGCTGAATTTTTCTTGCCCCAACGTGACGGAAGGTTGCATGACGATAGGGTCTGATCCCAAGCAAATCGAGTGGCTGGTCAAGAAACTTCGCGCACGGACGAAGAAGCCTTTATGGGTCAAACTTACCCCAAACATTACCTCGATTGCGGACGCAGCTCTCGCTGCCGAAGCCGCTGGTGCCGATGCCATTAGCCTCGTAAATACCTTCTTAGCCATGCGCATCGACATCAAAACCCGTCGCCCCATCCTGGCCAACGTAACTGGTGGGCTATCGGGCCCGGCCATCAAGCCGATTGCCCTTCGGATGGTGCATGAGGTGTATGAGGCCGTCAAAATCCCTGTCGTCGGCATGGGAGGCATCGCTTCTGCAGAAGATGTCATTGAATTTATGCTCGCTGGTGCTTCCGCCGTCCAGATTGGCACCGCCCAACTCATTCACCCCTACTTACCGCTCGAGATCCTCGATCGCTTGCCCAGCTTGCTTGAAGAACTCGGCTTCTCCTCGGCCGCCGAAGTGACCGGGAAGTTGGAAGCGCAGTAGGTGTAGTATGTGTAGTATGCGTAGGTGATGCATGCTTGGAGCTAGCGAGACGCGTAGTAGGTGTGTAGTAGAAACGCACTCCACGCGAACGAATCGCGCAGTAGGTGTACGATAATGAAACAAACGATCATTCAACAGCACATAAGTAAGATGTGGAGGCCACGATGAACGAAGCAGAAAAGCACATAGCACAAAATCTCTTCCGCACAGAAGCACTCAAAATCGCTCCTGCCAATAAGCCCTTTTGGTACACGTCAGGAACCTTGGGTCCCTACTTCATCAACACCCATTACCTCTTTGGCGGACAAGAAGCCGCCAGCGACTTGCTCGCCCTGATCGACGAAGCCCTGGCTGGTGACCGGCTCGCTTTGCCTGCTTTGGTCGGTGGCGCCTGCCTCGCCATGTACGAGAAAGACCCCGATTTCCGCGCCCTCATGGACTACGCCCTCACCACAATCCAAGGCTCCTACGATGCCATTTCTGGTGGTGAGCGCCGCGACTTCTACTTCTCCTACGTCATTGCCGAGAAGCTAACCCTGCCGCACATCACCCTCTTCAAAGACAACTCCGCCATTCGCACCGAGCCTACTTTGGCTAAAGCCGCCTGGCTCCACCCCAACGATCTTTCCGGTATGCGCATCCTCCACGTTGCCGATCTCGTCACCGAGGCATCCAGTTACCTGCGTAACTGGCTACCCGCCTTACGAACTTTCGGCGCGGCCATCAATGAAACCCTAGCCATCGTTGACCGCAAACAAGGCGGCCGTGAAATCCTCGCCGCCGAAGGCGTCACCCTCCATGCACTCATCAGCTTAGATGACGCCTTCTTCACAGAAGCCGTCGCCGAAGGCCAAATTACCAGCGACCAAAAAAACGCTATCTTAACCTTCCAAGAATACCCTCACCGTTTCATGAAAAACTTTCTCGAAGCCAATCCCGACTTCATCGCCTCCGAACTCCGCGCGGGTGGCAAAGCCGCCGAAAGAGCCCAACGCGCCATCGACCAGGGGTTGGTCTAGTTACAGTAATTTCCGCAGAACTTTATTTTTAAAGTTCTGCGGTAGCGACCAATCAACCGCAGAACTTGATTTTTAAAGTTCTGCGGTAGCGACCAACCAACCGCAGAATTTTATTTTTAAAGTTCTGCGGTATCGACCAACCAACCGCAGAATTTTATTTTTAAAGTTCTGCGGTAATGTCATTGATCATTCTTTCGGGAAGGATTTACTCTATGACCCACGATAAGGATACTGCTTCACCTAAAACAGAAGTGACTCCGGATAATGCCCAGAGTCAAACGCAAGAATCTGGCCAAAGTCACTGGCCGAAGTACAAGATTACGCATGACAAGTTATTCCAACACAGTCTCCCGCAAAGAGCTTTGTTGGTGATTCTGGGGAGTTTCATTATGGCTTTATCTATGAATCTTCTGGTTGAGCCGGGTGGGATTTTGCCGGGTGGCTTCGTCGGACTCAGTAAACTTCTGCAACGAATCTTGGCAAGCTACTGGGGGATTGATGTTCCGTATACCGTCATCAATATTAGCTTCAATTTGATCCCGGCGGTTTATGCGTTTTTCCATGTAGGGAAGCGCTTTGTTATTTTGTCGTTTCTGTCTATTGCGCTTTCGAGCTTCTTGATTGACTTGTTGCCAGTTTATGCCTTGACACAGGATATGGTTCTGATCGCAATTTTTGCTGGTTTGATCAATGGGATTGGTTTGTCTGTGATCCTCAATGCTGATGCGAGTGCGGGGGGGACGGACTTTATTGCGATGGCTTTGTCCAACAAATACAATGTTGCGACCTGGAACTATTTCATGATTTTCAATGCGCTGATTCTTGTGGTTTCTGCGTTTTTCTTTAGTGTGGACAAAGCCCTCTACTCCATCATCATGCAGTTCATTAGTACGCAAGTGGTCAATCAAGGTCACCTCCGTTACCAAAGGCGCACGGCTTTTATTATCACGAGTGAACCGGAGGCTTTGGCCCAAGAATTGATGAGGATTACCCACCATGGTGTGACTTCTTTTAAAGGGATTGGTTGCTACAGCGGCAAAGAACAGTACATGCTTTACATGGTGGTGGGTCGTAAAGATATCCGCAAAATTAAAGCCTACTTAAAAACACAAACTCCACGCGTTTTCTTGAATGTTACGGATTCTGAGCAACTGGGTGGCAATTTCTATGTGGAGCCGATGAATTAGGTGGATTCTGTAGCTGTAGCTGTAGCTGTAGCTGTTGTTGGTATGTCGTTTGTGTAGTCGTCAGATGTTGTGATTTCAATGGTTTGGTTCATGGGGTCAAGGACTGGGAAGCTCCAATAGCCTTGCCACTGGGGTTCGGGGTGGAAGGAGGCGGCTTTGGCCTCTTGAAGGCGATGGACGACCTGCGAAAATTCCTCACCATCGTAGTTGATCGACCAGGATACCCGGGCTTCGGTTCCGCCTTGCCAACCGGGCTGGCGGGAAAATGCGGGTTTCAGGGGCTCGGCGTTTTCGGCGTAGTGGATGCTCAGCTGGTGACCGGCGATGGAGAAGGCGATGTCTTGCGGCTCGTCCCAGATCAAGTGGAGGCCGAGCAGATTCTGGTAGAAGTGTTTGGCTTGCGCGAGGTCTTTGGAGAAGAGATAGGTGTAACCGAATGTGATCATGGGGGCCTCCTGCTTGTGGTGGTTGGGGTCTTTGTTTGTGGTTGGTTTGGTTTTTAGGTTTGGTTTGGTTTTTGGTTTGTTGTTGGTTTGGTTTTTCGGTTTGTTATTGGTTTGGTTTTTCGGTTTGTTGTTAGGAGTTTCTTTTGATTATCTATAGTAGCGGATTTTGGGTGTTTCATTCGGGACATTAGTTATGAAGTTGTGGGTTGGGGGTGTGACTCTAGAAACATAATAAGATATGGTGGTCAGGATACGCAGGAATCCAAGCTGATGATGAGTTTTTCAGCAATCGGGGTGGGTAAGCCAGACCATTTTTGCAATTTTTCCCACTGGGACCCCACCAGAAGCAATTATGTGCAAAAGAGAATATGTTGAACTTGGATTGCTGCAGATCCTGACCAGGGGAATATGTTGTGTATTTATGTGGATGGTATCAATTCCGGATTTAATCGAAAATCAACACGAGGATTGTGGTAGAGATTAGTGTTCGGGTACTCAGATTCCGGATTTAATCGAAAATCAACACGATGATCGGGGTGGGGATTACTGTTTGGGTACAAAGATTCCAGATTTAATCGAAAATCAACACGAGGTTCGGGGTGGGGATTACTGTTTGGGTGCTGGGATCCCGGATTTAATCGAAAATCAACACGATGATCAGGGTGTAGATTATTGTTTGGGTGCTGGGGTTCCAGATTTAATCGAAAATCAACACGAGGTTCAAGGTGTAGATTGTTGTTTGGGTGCTGGGATCCCGGATTTAATCGGAAATCAACACGATGCGTGAGATGGAGTAATTGTCTTCACTCCAAATCCGATGAGCGAGCAGAATTTTCATCATTTTCTAAGAACTGGCGGCCTTGAAAAAACTAGAAAAGGCGGATATCGAGTCGAACCCACGGACGATACCAGAGATCCATCCGCTACTCATAAAATCAACTACGAGAGTTACTACCGAACTATAAAAAATCACGAGAGTGGCTACCGCACTTTCAGCAAACTTGCTGTTGGTCGAGAGCCTTCTGCTAGACAGGCAGTTGGGTGCGGTGGGAAATCTTATATCGGTATGTTGTTCTGGTGGATATCCACAGCGGGTAGTGTGTTTGGTGTTCCAAGTGTTTCAGTGGTGGGATGATCCTTGCGTTGATTTGATGTTTTTGGCGGAAGGGACTCTTGTATTCGGTGCGTGTTCGGGTGGATATCCCTCACTTCTGGCGATTAGTAGGTAGCAAGGTGGGTAAAAAATGGTAGATAACTAGTTCAAGTGGACAAAACTCGTCTCGATCCAAGAGCGAGACGAGTTTTGCTGGGCATTTGGAGGCAGAGACGCTCTGAATCGCCCCGATCGGGATGATTTTGCCTTGAATTAGGGGAAATCTAGTGTAAGGTAACATATTAAATTTGGATCGAGACGAGTTTTGTCCAGCGTATCTTGTTATGGAAATGTTATAAGGTCTTTTGAACCCTTATTTTTAGTACGTGTTTGTTATGGTAACTTCTTTATCAATTAATTGCGGCTGTTGACATGCATTAGGCCGCGGTGAGGTGCAGAAAGCACGAGATACTGGAAGTATGAAGTAGTAAAACACGAAGTGCAAAAAAATCGAGCTACAGAAAGCACGACGAAGAGAAAATCGAAAGAACAGAAAGTGCGACAATGAGAAAACACAAAGAATAAAAAACACAATGGAGCGAAAGCACAAAGGACAGAAAGCACAAGCAACAAGACAGAAGGTACAATAGGGGTATGGATAGGAAGATTCTGCACATTGATATGAATAGCTTCTATGCTTCGGTTGAGCTTTTGACCAGGCCGGAGCTTCGTGAGATGCCTGTGGTTGTGGGCGGGGATGAGTCGCAGCGGCATGGGATTGTTTTAGCGAAGAATGAGGAGGCAAAGCGTTTTGGGATCAAGACGGCGGAGACTTTGTATCAGGCGAGGCAGAAGGCGCCGCATTTGGTGGTTTTGGCGCCGCATCACGAGCTTTATCATGAGTATTCGTTGCGGGCGAAAGCCATTTATTTAGAGTACAGTTCCAGAGTCCAAGCTTTTGGGCCGGATGAAGCTTGGATTGATGTGACGGAGCGGCGGGAGGCGGCTTTGGCCGTGGCGGAAGAGATTCGAGGGCGGGTCTTCCGGGAACTGGGGCTCACGGTGTCGATTGGGGTTTCGTGGAACAAAACGTTCGCAAAAATGGGCAGTGACTACAAGAAGCCGGATGCGATTACGGTGATTAGCCGGGAGAATTTCCGGGCGCTTCTCTGGCCAAAGCCGGTGAGAGAACTTCTCTTCGTGGGGCAGGCTACGGCGAAACGGCTAGAGATGATTGGCATTCATACGATTGGCGATTTGGCGCAGATGAACCCGGAGCGGATGGCCGGCTTGCTGGGGAAGAATGGCTACCAGCTGGTGATGAATGCCAGAGGGGAGGACCGATCGCCGGTGCTGACGGAGGAGGAGCAGGGGCCGGCGAAGTCGATTGGGGCGATGCAGACGACGACGCGAGATATCAGGGCGGATGAGGATGTGAAGGCTTTATTGCGAGCGCTGTGCCAGGAGGTGGCGGAGCGTTTAGCGGAGGCTGGGATGCGCTGCCGAACGGTGCGGGTGACGGTGAAGGATAAGGATTTTGTCCAGAAGACGAGGCAGCGGAGTTTGGCGATTGCTTTGACGGCTGAGGAGGATTTGTACCGGACGAGCTGGTCGATTTATCAGGAGAATTTTCAGGGTTTGGAGATCCGGCTTTTGGGGGTGACGGCGGATCAGCTTGAGGAGCGGGATTTGGCGGAGCAAATGAGTTTGTTTGACTTGTTGGCGGCGCCGGAGGTTGCGCCATCTGCGGAGGGGCCATCGCCTGCGGAGGTGCCGACTGCGAAGGCGAAAGTAGAAGTGGCGCTGGCGGAGGGTGCGCATGAAGAAGCGGCACCGCCGTCCGAAACGCCACCGCCACCACCATTGCCACCGCCACCAGCGTCATCGCCACCACCACCCGAACATGAGGAGAAAGTCGAAGAGTTGGTGAAGGCGCTGCAAGGGCGCTTTGGCCGGGGGATTATTAAAAAAGGGTTTTCGGAGGAGTAATGTAGATAAGGTCTGCTATAATGAAATGTAAGAATTCACGAAGACGTGCCTAGAGCCAAGGGAGTAGAAAATGCAACGTGCGATCATTATTGGTGCCGGACCAGCTGGTCTGACAGCGGCCTGGAAACTTCTCAAAACGACGGACATTGTGCCGGTCATCCTTGAAGAAACAGAATTTATTGGCGGTATTTCCCGGACAGCGAATTACAAAGGTAATCGTATGGATCTAGGGGGGCACCGCTTTTTTACGAAGAGCGACGAAGTGAACGAGATTTGGACGGAGCTGATGCCGCTTCAAGGGAGGCTTGCGTTAGACGACCAGAAAATGGGCTGGGATAAGCCTTTGGCACCGGGTGGGCCGGATCCGGAGACTGAGGATCGGGTGATGCTGGTGAGAGATCGCGTGTCCAGGATTTTGTATAAACGGAAGTTCTTTGATTATCCGATCAGTATGAAGCCGGAGACGTTTAAGAATTTG
>CAZCLL010000065.1:8791-13778 GCA_964499555.1 uncultured Fastidiosipila sp. | reverse complement strand
GTCTTAAGCCTATAGAGAGCTATTTGTATATGCGAAAAACCGGCGGGAATTTAGGATTTAATCGAAAATCAACACGATATTTGGGGTGGACATTGCCCTATTCCCTCTTCGATTCCGGATTTAATCGAAAATCAACACGATACTTGAGGTCAACATTGCCCTTTTCCCTCTTCGATTCCAGATTTAAGCAAATATCAACACGATACTTTAGGTAGACATTTCCCTATTCCCTCTTCAATTCCAGATTTAAGCAAATATCAACACGACATTCGGGGTGGGGTATGCTGTTTGGGTCTCCCAATTCCGTTTTAATCGAAAGTCAACACGACATTCGGGGTGAAGTATGCTGTTTGGGTCTTCCCATTCCGGATTTAAGCAAATATCAACACGATATTTGAGGTGGACATTGCCCTATTCCCTCTCTGATTCCGGATTTAAGCAAATATCAACACGATATTTGAGGTGGACATTGCCCTATTCGCTTTCCGATCCCGGATTAAAGCAAATATCAACATGATGCTCTGGGGTGTGATTGAGATTCTGGCTTTTCTGGCGATTGGTAATAAGGTGTGCTGGTCGAGATCTGTTGTAATTCATGTCAAACATATTATCTGTAACTTGTTTTTCAAGGAAATGACTGACTAACAAGGGTTTTGCGGCTGTTTTGGTGATGTTCTTTGGAAAATACACCATTGCGTAATATGGTAAGTATGGACAGCGACGGATTCTGACCATCTTACCATGTTATCTATATTATCTTCTTACCATGCCGCCTATGAAGCACTGGAATTGGGGGATATCGACCCGAACACGCACCGGACGCAAGAGTTCCTTCTGCCCAAAACATCAAATCAGCGCAAGGATTACCATCTACTGCAACACTTGAAACATAGATTACACTGACTGCTGTGGATATCAGCCGGAATAACGGGCAGGTAAAGGATTGACTACCCATTCCGCTACCTGCGGAGCAGGTGGCGCACTACTAGCAGCGAGTGTTGGGGTAAGGGAGCGCTCCACAAACAGTGGGGCGCTCGTAGAGGAAGTGGGGGGCGGGGGCTTTGGCCGAGGGAAGGGGCGAGGGTTAGGTGGTGGAGTGCTTGAGGGATTGGCGGAAGAGGAGGAAGCCGATGATGAAGACGACGACGATGGCGATGATGCCGTAGTTTTGGCGGCCGGTGATTTGGCTGATGAAGGCGACGAGGGTGGTGCCCATGAAGGCGGCGCCTTTGCCGAAGATGTCGTAGAGGCCGAAGTATTCGCCGCTTTTTTCGCGGGGGATCATTTGGCCGAAGTAGGAGCGGGAAAGGGCTTGGATGCCGCCTTGGAAGAGGCCGACGCAGACGGCGAGGAGCCAGAATTCCCATTCGCGGTCGAGTTGGACGGCGAAGGCTGCGATGAAGGTGTAGGCGACGATGCAGACTTGGATGAGTTTGTGGTTGGGGTATTTTTGGGCGAGGCGACTGAAGATGATGGTGGCGGGGAATGCGACGATTTGGGTGACGAGTAGGGCGAGCAAGAGGGCGGTGGAGTCGAGGCCGATGGAGCCACCGTAGGCGACGGCCATGTCGATGATGGTGTAGACGCCGTCGATGTAGAAGAAGAAAGCGATCAGGAAGTAGAAGATGCGCTTGTTTTTGGTGAGCTCAACGAGGGTTTTGCCGAGGCCGCGGAAGGTTTCGCCGAGGTTTAGGTGGCCTTTGTTGAGGTAGTATTTTTGCTCGTAGCTTTTGAAGAGGGGGATGGTGAAGAGGAGCCACCAGATGGCGTTGATGAGGAGGGCGATGGTCATGGAGGTTTTGAAGTCTAGGCCAAAGTTCCCGCCCAGCAACAAGAAGACTAAGCTCAGGGCGAAGGGGATGCAGCTCATGATGTAGCCTAGGGCAAAGCCGTAGCTGGAGACGCTGTCCATGCGCTCGTTGCTGGTGACGTCGGGGAGCATGGCATCATAGAAGATTAGACTTGCTTGGTAGCCGACTCGGGCGATGACAAAGAGGATCAGGAAGGTGAACCAGGAGACGGGCAGGATTAAAGCTAGCATGGCCAAGATGCCGAGGAAGACGGAGCCGAGGAAGAGTTGCTTTTTCGAGCCGGAGTGGTCGGAGACTGCGCCCAGGGTTGGGCCCAAAAGCGCCACAATCACCGTCGTGATCGAGGTGGCGTAGCCCCAATAAGCTAGGTAATTTGATGGGGCGATCCCTGCGCCCTCCGCCAGGCTGTTGAAATAGAGTGGCAAGATGGTGGTCACCAGCAAGGTGAAGGCTGAGTTTCCGATGTCGTAGGCGATCCAGCTTTTTTCGATAGTGGTGAATTTGAGGGTTTTGGGGTTGGTGGTGTTGGTGGGGTTGGCAAGGTCGCTGGCACTCGCTTCGCTGCTGGCGCTGCTTGCTACTTGGTCCTTGATGGACTCACTTTCCGTACTCATGGGCAATTCTCCTTTTACGTCTATTAATTTGGGTAAAGAGGTAGATGAATGGTTACGTGTCGGCGGCAACGGGGTCGGCAGCAACGGGGTCGCCGGAGCCTCCCACGATTTCCCCCGAAAAGTCGTGGTCGAAGAAGGCGGGCAAGGGCACGCCCTCGTCGAGATAGCGATCTAGGGCCAATAAATTCTCACAGTAGATGGGCAAAGCATCGGCCAGCAGGCCCTCCAAGCGCTGGAGCGAATCTGCGGGTTTGCCCGGCCAAAGCACTGGCAACTCCACCGGCCCCGGCACCTCCGGCTGCTGCTGCGGCACCCCCTTCCCTGCCCTCGGCGGTGGGATGAGCATGCCGTAGAGTTTGGTGTAGATGCCTTTGGCTTCCATGATTTTGCGGATCAGCGAAAATTTCAGTTGGTTCGGCGTCCGCATCAAGCGCCGGATGTTGTGCAGGTCTCGGACGGACGCCGACACCCTTTCAGGTGAGATCTCCTCGTGCCAGGGTGCGTAAGCTTCGGCCAAAGCCGCCTGTGTCCCCAGGTCTTTGGGGCACAACTTGTAGAGTTTGTTTTTCCAGGGCTTGATGCCGGCTTTGGCCAGCAAATAAATGTCAAAATCCGACTCCAAAGCCAAATGGGTCGCCTCATCTTCCTGCACTTCACCCACATAAGGATGCGCCAAAACATCCAAGGTGAAGTGCCCAACGAAGCCCATCAGATAGGCCCGAACGGGCGTCGAAAGAGCCCCGGCTGAGCAAAATTTTTCAAGCAAAGCGCGACCGCTAAAGGTGTGAAGCCTCGAGCCAAAATCGGTTGCCAAGCGGTCGCGCAAGATCGAGCCATAGAAAAACACGTCCGGCCCTTGAAGGCCTAGGATGAAGGGGTTAGCGGCGGCTTTGGCCAAGTGAAGCTCGGACGAAGTCATCGCCCCGAGCGCTCGCTCCCCCAAGGTGTAGTGTGCAAAAAGATTGGGCATCGGGCCTCCTTAGCGGAAACGCTCGAGCAGGCGCGGCATCTCGGACGGCACATCGGGCGCGGTCGGGAAGCCGCGGCGCAGCAAATCCTCCTGGGCGTGGGCCATCAGGCGGGGCTCGCCGGCGTACTGCAGCATCGTGAGGTCGTTGTACTGATCGCCAAAAGCCGCCACCCGCTCCCTGGCCACACCGAGCCGACCGGCCAGCTCCTCGAGCGTCGAGCCCTTGTCCGACACGTTGAAATCGAGCCACATCTCGCCCGAAACTGTGATGCGAAACTTCCCGCCAAATCGCTCCTGAAAGTACGGATACTCCTCCAGCGAGCCTTCCGGGCAGCAAGCCGACACTTTGATAATTTTTTCCTCAATTTGCAGGATGTCCGCCACGTGCTCGATTGTGTACCCGTGCTCCCGCATGATCGGCGTCAACACCGTCTCGTTCTCGCGCAGGAAACTCCGCGTCGAGGTGCTCACCATCACAATGAGCCCTTCCCTCTCCTCTATGGCCTCGGCCAAAGCCGCCGCCTCCCCCGCTGAAAACGTGTGTTCGGTGATGATCTGTCCCCGGTAGATCAGCTGGCCGCCATTGGTGCTAATGAAGTAAATCTGATCCTTCACTGGCGCAAACAAGGTCCTCAAGCTGTGATAATCCCTGCCACTCGCTGCAGCAAAACAGATCCCTTGATCTAGCGCTTGGCGGATCAGGGGAAACATTTCCTTTGGGATCCCGCTCTCCCCTCGATGCAGCAAAGTCCCATCGACATCACTGGCAATGAGGCCTTTCCACTCTCGGCTGGTCATCTCTTGGTCGATTGGGTTTGTGGATTTTGGTTCTGTATTTGTGGTCATCGTTTTCGCCCTCTCACTTACAGGAAATCGGCCCGCTCGGGGCTGAAAGCATCAATAATCGTGCCTGCTTCCAGGCACTCGAGGCCGTGGACTTCATCTGGTGCTAAGTAAAGCGTATCGCCCGGGCCTACTGTCAAGGGCTCACCTTCACAAGTAAAAACAAATTTCCCGGAAATGATGTAGGTGCATTGGGTATGGGGGTGGCTGTGCGTGGCTCCAATGGCGCCTTTTTCGAATGTCATTTCGACCAGCATGAGCTCTTTGCCGTGTGCTAGGATTCTTCTCTCTGAACGATCTAGCGGCTCAAGTTTTGCTTGGCAATGCGGCAATTTGTAACTGTTCATGGTTATGTCCTCTTTTCGTATGGTGCGCCTGAAAGAAAGCTAGATTTACTATACACTAGAGAAAGTTAAAAATGCGTTCAGGATTTTGGGCTATTGCAGGACGTTAAGGAGGTTCGGATGAAAGAGAATCATGTTTGGCGCTGGGGAATCATTGGTCCCGGCAGAATCGCAGAAAGTTTTGCCAAAGGCTTAGCCGGCGCACCCGGTGGAAAGCTCCTCGCAGTCGGATCGAGTTCGCTGGAGCGGGCCGGGGGCTTTGGCCAAAAGTTCGGCGCAGAAAGAGCTTACGGTTCCCACGCGGAGCTGCTGGCGGACCCCGACGTCGATGTGGTGTATATCGCGACCCTGAATACCCAGCATGCTGCTAATATTGAGGCGGCGCTGCAGGCGGGCCTCGCCCTC
>CAZCLL010000065.1:0-8781 GCA_964499555.1 uncultured Fastidiosipila sp. | reverse complement strand
GCTGTGCGAGAAGCCGTTCACCCTGAATCACGGGGAGTCGGAGCGGCTGGTGGCGCTGGCGCGCAGCAAGAATCTGTTCCTGATGGAGGCGATGTGGACGCGCATGCACCCGATCACGCGCCAGGTGATGGGCTGGCTTGAGGAAGGGCAGATTGGCGATCTCGTAAGTCTCGATGCGAATTTTGGGTTCGCGGGCGGCCGAAGTGCGGATTCACGGGTGATTGATCTGGCCAAAGGTGGCAGTGCCCTCATGGATGTGGGGATTTATCCAGTTTCTTATGCGTCGATGCTCTTTGGGCAGCAGCCTCTTCGGATTACCAGCTTCGCCGACCAAACGGAAAGCGGCGTCGACCTGACGAACAGCCTCATCTTCGACTATGGCGATGGGCGCCATGCCCGCCTGGCCTCCAGTGTGGTGTTGCAAATGGACAATTGCGCTACGATCACGGGCACGCGCGGCGCGATCCGCGTTTCCCATTTCTGGCACCCTAATCGCGCCACTCTTCACCTGTTCTCGGACCGGAACCAATTGCACGATCCGATCGAGATTTTCGAACCCGGCGAACGTGTCAACGGCTACGAATACGAGGCCGAAGAAGTCAATGAATGCCTAACTGACGGCCGCCTCGAAAGCATCCTCATGCCCCTCGACGAAACGGTCGCCATCATGAAAACCATGGACCAAATCCGCGCCTCCTGGGGCTTGGTGTATCCGGGGGAGTAATGCGAGATAACGTCTTATATGACAAAAATACCCGGGGCGAGAAGTGATGCTTGTCCCGGGTTATTCTTTGCGATTCTTGTTATGAGTTGCTGCAATTTGCAATGACGATTAGTATGTCGCCTTCGACTTAGCGTGTGTCGCCGTGCCCTTAGTAGGTGCCGCCGTACCCTTAGTAGGTGCCGCCGTACCCTTCGAGGAGTTGAGAATATTTCTCGCTACCTTCGAGGATTTTCTTTGCATAAGGGCAGGTGGGGATAATGGTCAGGCCTTCTTCGCGAGCCATCGTTGCGACTTGGTCAACGAGGAGTTGCGCAATTCCCTGCCCCCGCAATTCTTCAGATACATGCGTGTGATCCACAATAATTACATTGTTTCCTGAGGGAACCCAGGTGATTTCGGCTTTGGTTGCTGTTTCATTCTCGCCAATGTAAAAACGTTGATTACCTCTTTTGATTTCTTTTTCTTTCATCTGTTTCCCTTCTTTCTGTTGTATTGTCTGCTGTTCGGTTGAAGTAATGTTGTCTGCTGTTCGGTTGAAGTAATGTTGTTTGCAGTTCAGTTTAGGTGTAGTTTGCAGTTCAGTTTAGGTGTAGTTTGCAGTTCAGTTAAACATGAGTTTGGGTGTTTGAGTTGTTGATGCGGTTTGGTCGTTATTGTTTTTTCGATGCGATCTTGTCGTTCTGGTTTTGTCGATGTAGTTATGCCGACGTGGTTATTCTATGGAGCCATCTCAATCTAGTCTTTTCGCTTACGACCAGTTTACACGATCTAACAGAAAAACCTTGTCAACTTGCCGAGCCATCAACATAACAACCTTACATAATTATACGTTTTATTCATTGATATTTTATCGATAAAGTGGGTGAAATTGAATTTTGATGTTTTTGCTAATTTTGAGGTGTTCGGCTTGTGCAATTCATCTCTAGAGTTTTTGAGTGGATGATGTGGCGATACCCCACCCAGAATGTCGTGTTGATTTTCGATTAAATCCGGAATCGGGAGGCCCAAACAGTATACACTACCTCTAATGTCGTGTTGATATTTGCTTAAATCCGGGATCGGGAGACCCAAACAGCATACCCCACCTCTAATATCGTGTTGATTTTCGATTAAATCCGGGATCAGGAGACCCAAACACCAAACCCCACCTCTAATGTCGTGTTGATTTTCGATTAAATCCGGGATCGGGAGCCCCAAACAGCAAACCCCACCCCGAATGTCGTGTTGATATTTGCTTAAATCCGGAATCGACTCAAAAACCAGCGATAAATCGATTATCAAATCCAATCATCATCCAATCCTCACCCCTAAAACCATCTACCGCCTCATCCAATCCTCACTACGCCAACCATCACCACGCAAATCATCTCCACCAGACCCCGAACCAGACCCACCACCTCGACCACCAGACCCAGACCCCGAACCCGACCCCGAACCACGAGCCCCGCCTCGACCACCAGACCCAGAACCAGAACCTCGACCACCAGAACCACGACCAGAACCCCCACCAGAACCATCCCCCAACCCTGGCACACCCAAATCCCAAAAGAAAATATTCCGCTCAAGCATCTGCTTCGAAGGATCAAACCCCGAACCCCTTCTCGGCAAGAGATCATGCAAAAGTTCAAACTTCTTACGAAAACACCCATTCTGAATCCGAATCGTTTGATGCAAATCCTTAGCATACTCCTTCACCGAAGCCAAAAACTTCGAAGGATCATACAGATTACTCTGAGTAAAGACATAAACACGAAAACCTCGACCACGAAAAATCTCTCGACGCCTCTCATTCCGCCTGATACTCACATCATCATTGTGGTAAGCCAAGCCATCATATTCAAAAATCACTTTATTCCGAAAATCAACAAGATCAGCAACAATATACAAATGCTGCTGCCCCAAATACGAAGCCTCACCATGCGTGATCCGTACCCATTGATTCGCCTTCAACTCACCCAGATAACCCATCCCACCCAAGCGATTCGGCAAAGCAATCATCATATACATCATCAGCTCTACCGGCGAGCGAAAATTCCCCGTCACAAACGGCAAAGCCCTAAGCGCAACCGTCCGCCCACGAACCCGATGCGCATTCTCCGCAAAATGCGAGAGCAACCCCAAATGAGTCATAAAAGCCCCCGCCTGATCAACAGCACTACACATCAGACACCCCAACAAAATCGCCTCATGAACCGCCAACTCCGAACACATCTGCAAATAAGCCAACTCCGGCGACACCACCTTCACCCCGTTCTCATCTCGAAGCGCCTCCCGAGGCAACGCAACCGAAATGAGCGAAACCTCTTCATTCCGCCTCTCAGAAACATCCGCCTTCTCAAGCACCACATAATGTTTCAGCCGCTCATCCTCAACCCGCCCCTTAAAAAAAGTCTCCAAGTAAGGAACACCATAAAACCTCGCCGCCGACCAGCCCGCCAAATACTCCATCGTTCACCTCCCAATCTTTCTTTCAAGCTTAGCCGCTCGCTCCCACAATGGGAAATGGCTACAGACGATATTTCCACCATTCCACAAAATTTCTTTTCCTTTCCCTCGGCCAAAGCCGCCGCCCACCACCCCTTCCCCCTTTTCTAGAGAAATCTTATCCAAGCTCTCACCAATCATCTGAATGACTTGACACCAAACCCCTCCATTCCGGATTTAATCAAAAATCAACACGACACTCCAGATATCCTTTACCTCATACCATCCCAAATCCCGGATTTAAGCAAAAATCAACACGACGCTCCAGATAGTCTTTACCCCATACCACCCCAAATCCCGGATTTAAGCAAAAATCAACACGACACTCCAGATAGTCTTTACCCCATACCACCCCAAATCCCGGATTTAATCAAAAACCAACACGATATTCGAGGTGGGGTATGCTGTTTGGAACTCTCGATTCCAGATTTAATCGAAAATCAACACGACATTCTAGATAGACTTTATTGTTTGGTCTCTCGGACTCCAGATTTAATCAAAAACCAACACGACACTCAAAGTAGACTATCAAACTCCACCAACAGCAGCACCACTCACCTAAAAAGGCGCCCCGCAAGGAGGCGCCGCTCAAATCAATCACACAGAGTAACTACCGCAATAAAAATTCCAGAGTTACTACCGCTACCTCATCAAATAAAATACAAACAGAGCACCTTCCCCATAGAAAAGGCGCCCCGCAAGGAGGCGCCGCTCAAATCAAGCATGCAGAGTAACTACCACATAGAAAAGGCGACCCGCAAAGCGGGCCGCCTCCAAATAAAACGTATAAGATGTTCTACCTACTACCTACTACCTGCTACCTACTACCTGCTAGCTACTTCCTACTACCTACTACCTACTACCTACTACCTACTATTTACTATCTACTACCTACTACCTACCCAAAACCTTACAGCAATTGGGGGTCAGTTTCCCAGGCGTAGAGGGATTTTGGGTCAGCGACGTTGGTGTCGCGGCCGGTGGCGGGGAGGTCTTTGGCCGACTCGGGGTTGGCCGGTTCGGTTGGGACATTTAGTTCTTCAGCACCGCGGGCATTGTCTTTGCGCCATTGGTCGTAGCTGTCGGACGGCATCGGAGTCAAATCAACGTCAGAGAGGTTGATGCCGAGGGCTTTGGCCACACCTTCACCGTAGGCGGGATCTGCCATGTACGTGTGGACAATGTGGCGGTGCTTGATCTGCAGCGTGGAATCGCCCAAGTTGCGAGCGGTGTTCTCGAAGAGGACCAGCTTCTGCTCATCCGACATGTTGCGGAAGAGGTCGCCTGGCTGGGTGTAATAATCGTTGTCGTCAACACGGAAATCCCAATGCTGCACGTCGCCGCCATCCTGAATCGGCTCGGATTCCGCAAGGTGATCCGTCCAGTTGTTGTAGGAGTTCGGCTCATAGTGGAGCTCAGAACCTTGGTTGCCGTCCACTCTCATCTGGCCATCGCGGTGGAAGCTATGCGGATTCTTGACGCCCAAAGGTGCATTAACCGGAATCTGATGATGGTTCACACCCAAACGATAACGCTGTGCATCACCATAGGCAAAAAGACGAGTCTGCAGCATGCGGTCCGGCGAATAGCCAATGCCCGGCACGTTATTCGCAGGATTAAAAGCCGACTGCTCCACATCCTGGAAGTAGTTATCCGGATTGCGATTCAGCTCAAACTCACCCACTTCAATCAAAGGATAATCCTTCTTGTACCACATCTTAGTCAGGTCAAAAGGATTCGTCTTGCTCTGGCGAGCCTGCTCTTCCGTCATCACCTGAATAAACATCGTCCACTTCGGATAATTGCCATTCTCGATCGCCGTATAAAGGTCACGCTGATGAGACTCACGGTCCTTCGCCACAACCATCTCCGACTCTTGATCCGTCAGGTTCTGAATCCCCTGCTGACTGCGCAAATGGAACTTCACCCAAACACGCTCATTATTCGCATTGATCAAGCTATAGGTATGCGAGCCATGACCATGCATATAGCGGTAGGAAGAAGGAATTCCGCGGTCACTCATGGTGATCGTCACCTGCAACAAAGACTCCGGCAACGAAGACCAGAAATCCCAGTTCGTGTTAGGACTACGAAGATTCGTCCGAGGATCACGCTTCACTGCGTGGTTCAGGTCAATAAATTTCTTCGGATCACGGAAAAAGAAAACCGGCGTATTATTGCCCACCAAATCCCAGTTACCATCTTCGGTATAGAATTTCATGGCAAAACCACGGATGTCGCGCTCTGCATCAGCTGCGCCTCTTTCACCAGCAACGGTAGAGAAACGAGCAAACATCTGCGTTTTCTTACCAATCTCAGAGAAAATTTTCGCCTTCGTATATTGCGTAATATCGTGGGTAACCGTAAACTCACCCCACGCTCCAGAACCCTTCGCATGCATGCGGCGCTCCGGAATCACTTCACGATTAAAATGTGCGTGCTTCTCCATCAACCAAGCATCTTGCACAACCTGCGGTCCTCTTGGCCCAGCACTCATCGAGTCCTGATTGTTGTAGACGGGAGCACCGTTCTCGCGGGTAATGCCTCTCCTTTCGGCTGCAACATCGTTGCGACTCGGCTTACCAGGGCCTGCATTGTTCTTCTTCATTGGATCCATGAAATACCTCTTTCCTGTTGAATTTTGTTTCCTGTTTGCTGTTTACTGTTTGCTGTTGAATTCTGCGCTTCGGCTCCGTGAGAGTAACCGTCGCTCACTCGTCCATTCACTTCTGTTTCAGCGACCCTCCGGCCACTTGTTTAGAATCATTCTAACATGCCCTTCCCACCCCATTTTGTAACATAAAGCGGTTCCCACCATCTTTTTCTTCTGCCTCTCCTCCGCCTTTTCACTGCCCTTTTCGTTGGTCTTTCGCCGACCCTTTCGCTGGCCAATTCGCTGGCCAAAGCCGCCGCACCCCACTCTTCCCTCCTCTGTGAGTTTCTTCATTTTGTCCAAGCGAGCTATTGGGCGGAACGCTACACTACGACGTATTGTTGTTGCCGCCATTTCAGTGTGCCACGCTAGTGCGCTAGTTTGGCGGAACGCTAAGCTACGACGTATTGTTGTTGCCGCCATTTCATCTGTCAGGGAAGCATGTCACCAAAAGATCAAATCAAAAATATACTTACCAAGCCAAAGATCCGGCCCAAACCAATATAGAATATATTACGATGGACCAAAACTGTCGTTGTGCTGTGCATTCCTCGATTTGTGAGTGATTTCCGTCCCAGACAAATAAAGACTCACTCACTATAGTCCATAAAAATGCTCCAAGTGAGTAAAACCTTGCATATCTTGCTCAAACAAAACTTATTATGCATAGCACAACGACAGATTCCGTCCGCAGTACCTTATTACCCATAAAAAGAAACTGTCTCAGGCAAGCTATCGTTTTAATAGGTCGGAGAAATCATAACTTCCTTTGCTCGGTGTGGGTGCCTTGCTACAATATGTTTCGATAGCTTTGACTAGCTCGTCAGAACTGAACATTTCGCGAATAAATGGTTCTGACTTAATAATATTAGTAGGTTTTTTCAAATACTCGGCGACGAAAATAGATGGTTTGTTTTTAGGATTATTCCATTTCTTATACATTTCAAATATACCCAAGTGATGAATCATCAGCATTTCGATCTCGGGGCGTGTTACGACTTGGTAGATCGAATGTATTTTTTCATCGTATGGACGTTTAAGCTTGAATGTGACATGCCTATCTCTAACAAGAATTATGTCGAGTAGATCATCATATCCATATCTCAAGAAATCACTCTGAAATTTATCTGCTTCTTGATACTGTCGAGGTAGCACTTTTTCTTCGACTAGCTGCTCTCTGGTGAAAGATAATCGATTATCGTCAAGAAGGATATTGATGTAGGTCTCTTCCGATCTACCTTCACCAATGAGAGCGATTATGCTGGAAAACTGAATGATCTCTCATCGCAACCTCATCCCCTCCGCTTTTCAAAGCCATCATCAACTGCTGCTCGTATCTGTTTCTTAACTGTCCAATATTGCTCATATGACGGCGCTGTGTCAAATATACCGCTGAGGATCAAGTCGCTGGTCTTTATATCAGTTCTATCTTTGCCTTGTGCTCGAGCCAAGTCGGTCAAACTATTGATCTTAATACCATCTTCATTTTTCCTTAGCACCTTAATACTTTCTTTACGAGCAACTCGGTCAAGGATTTCGCTGTAGTGTGTAGAAAAAAGCAACGTTGCACCATTCTGGTTCACATCTGATTGGAAGAAGGAAATAATCCCCTCAACAATCGTCTTGTTAAAATGATTTTCAATCTCATCAACAATATAATATCCTCCAACAGATAGGATCACCATAATCTCTGTAAACATAGCAAGCCCTCGAATTGTACCTGATGAGAGATAGTTTTCTAAGTCAATCGCCCGTACAACAACTGACTCTTCACCATGAAATTTCAGCTTGCATTTTGGTTGAGACTTAGATTTACTACTTTCTTCCTCAACTAGAGATAGCTCTTCGATGCTTGAATCGAGATAGGCCAATATCTCAGGAGAGTAAGTAGTAATTGCATTTAGGTAATTCAAATTCGTCAAATCGACTCTGCTGAAAACATAAGGTTCTTTTGGAGATTGCCCTCCTCTCACGAGCGAGGGAAGAATGGAATCATCTAACTTAATAAACCTCCTTAGCTCCTCATCAAGCTGACTTCTTACAATAATGTCGCTGTCTTCATCGAAAGTAAAAAAAGTCGCCTTCGTTTCGTTCGGTTTCATATTTTTAATGACACATATCTCATCCGAAAATAAAAGCTGCGCGGGTACAGTATCAAAATTCTTGAAAATCATTGCAGTGTGCCTAAATAGTTTTTTCTCGTATGTAAAATGGGCGTTTACTACAACATTGTCCAAAAAAATATCAAATAGAGCTCCGGAAGAATTCAGAGCTTCACCTGAAATAAAAACCTTCAGAACGAAATCAATTAGCTTCAAAGCTGTTGTTTTACCACTTGCGTTAATCCCTGCCATAGCAATCACGTGATTACGATAATTCGTACCTGCCATTCGAGAAACTACTTTGTCATATACTTCATGAGTAGAGACACGCTTATCATTACGAAAATCAACGTAAAACTCTTGATTTTCAAAAGTCTTCACACCTTTTATCCGTACATCAACGAGTGAAACAGACATGATAGCCCTCCATGGATTTAGATGTTATTATTTTAAACGATTTTTTCGTTTAAAGCAATGCTTTGGTTACATTATTCTCCTCTTGGCTAGGATGATTCAGATGCATGGATACTGCACAGCCTATATGACAAGTTATGTTGGTCAGGATCTGCAGCAATCCAAGCTGGCGACTCGTTTCCAAGTGAATCGGGTGGCAAAGCCAGCTCATTTCTGCAATTTTTCCCAAAACAGCCCTACTCCAAGCAATTATGTGCAAAAGAGAACATATTAAACCTGTATTCCTGCAGATCCTGACCATGAGAATCATATTACCTTAAGAGTTGTGGAACTTGATAGAACCTAACAGCGATCTCCACTCCGAATATCGTGTTGATTTTCGATTAAATGGTTCGAGTGTCTTT
>CAZCLL010000064.1:11189-13854 GCA_964499555.1 uncultured Fastidiosipila sp. | reverse complement strand
AAGAAGGTTATACCCTATTATTAAATGAAACTTTAAGATGTTACATTGTACTAGAGATGCAAGAAAAGCTCCGCTCGTTCCTTCCCGGCAAGGTGAAGGACTTCGTGGAGGATTTCAACGAGCGGAGCCACGAGTACCACCTTGAGTACCTGGCCAGGCATGTGTCTCTTGCCAAGCATGCTGGCCTTGCTGCTGGCTGTAAGACCAGCCCGCCGAAGAGAGTTCGCTAGGCAGGGCTTGTGGCGCCCCCCGAACGAGTGTGGTAGGTGGGCTTGTGGCGCCCCCCGAACGAGTGTGGTAGGTGGGCTGGGGCGATCCCGATTTTGCTTACCGAAAAAGTAGGGTGCGCCAACCACCATAGCGGTGGCGCTTACCTGGTGATTGGCTGCGTTTATCTGATTTGTATTATTGACAATTCTATATATCTTTAGAGATGATTTAATGTGCTTCTTTTATGTGTTTCACAACGCAATGCGGCTGAGACATAGCCCAACTTACTCAAATTTTTGTACATGAACTCTTTTGGCTCTTGATTGCTCTCTATTGGCGTGCGATTGGGAGCTATTCTCTGTTTCTACCGCCAACTTTTTTGCTCACTCAACAAAGATCCTGCTTCGTAGATTGCCCCATGTTGCTCTCCCATGTAGCTCTCGCCGTCTGGCCCGCAATTGATTGCCGTTGGCGGAGATTGGCTGACCAACCTTGCCTGTAGCCGAGTACAGAAGTCTGAAAAAATCTAGCGATCAAGCTGCATGGTCATCCAGAAAATCCCATGATCGTTGACCATCGGGAAACTTTGCCTCTAGCCGAGTACAGAAGTCTGAAAAAATTCAGAGGTAACTCTCGTAATTTATTTCAATGGAGTGGTAGTAACTCTCGTCGTTTTTTTTAGGCGAGCGGATGAAACTCTTATATCGTCTCAGGTTCTACTTGATATCCCTCCAGGCGAGTTTCTCTATGGCAGAGAGAGGAGCGCAAAGCGGATAAAAAGCGTCCTGAAATTTATGCAATCTAGCGAACTGTCTTGAATCTGTCGTATTCTACGTCCAATACATGTTACTTGTTTGCAAAGAGATGGATATAAGGGCCAAGTCATATACTCCATTCGCATTGTCGTGTTGATTTTCGATTAAATCCGGGATTTGCACCCCATAAACCAATAGACCACTTGCGATATCGTGTTGATTTTCGATTAAATCCGGGATTTGCACCCCATAAACCAATAGACCACTTGCGATGTCGTGTTGATTTTCGATTAAATCCGGGATTTGCACCCCATAAACCAATAGGCCACCTGTGATGTCGTGTTGATTTTCGATTAAATCCGGGATTTGCACCCCTTAAAGCAATAGACCACTTGCGATATCGTGTTGATTTTCGATTAAATCCGGGAATCTCGGATCTTGCCTATAGGTGAGTACAGAAGTCCGAAAAAATCCAGGTGATGATTTTTTCGTATGGTGCGAAGGTCTCAAAAAGGCTCAACGGAGCGAGACATTTTGCGCAAATGCTGTGATTTCCCAGGCGACTAGATAATCTTGCCTATTGCCGAGTACAGAAGTCCGAAAAAAACTAGAAAAAATCTAGAAAACAATTTATGTAAAATACAATAGGCAGCTAAGAACCAAATGGGTTTTGATCTGCTAAGATGGTCTTCCTGTAAGATCTTGTCAGTGGATGCAGAGGAAACACAATAATGGCAAATAATACTTCCACAAGATATGTAATTTCGTTGCCAAGGGAGGCGTGATGGGTCAAGAAAAAAATGGTGTAAATCTACCTGCCTCTGGGCAATCCGCGATAGAGCAAGCGGTGGCTGCACAAATACCTTCAAAAATGCCGGAACAGTCAGAGCAACCTGCGCCTGAGCCAGCCACACCGTCTATGCCACCAACCCAAACACCCAGCCAAATTCCCACGACACCAACACCAACACCAACCCAAACCCAAACCCAAACCCAAACCCAAACCCAAACACAAACGATACCAACCCAAACCCAACCACCAACGCCCAAACTCATAAGGAAGGATATTTGGCAGCTGATTATTCCGATTATTTTGGAGGGGATCCTCAGTATGTTGGCCAATGTCATTTCGATGGCCATGTTGGGGAGGCTGGACCAGTTTGGGGCGTCGATGGTGCAGGCGGTGTCGGCGAGGGGGATCGCCGCGCAGATGGCGAATCTCATGTTTTTCTTGTTTCGCGGCGTGTCGGTGGGAGGGGCGATCTTGATCGCGCAGGCTTTGGGCAAAGAGGATGAGCAGCGGATCGGAAGACTGGGCTTGTTGCTTTGTTCGCAGGCGAAACGATCCGCCGGCTCATTTATGCGCCGGAGCCGGAGGTGTTGAGGCTCGCGTCGGCGAACCTCCGAATTGTGGGCGCGGCGTTCCCGGCCATGGCGATTATGAGTTCGGTGACGGGCATTTTTCAGGGCCGGGGCAACACCAGGACGCCGCTCGCCCTGACCGCCCTTTACAACCTCATCAACATCGCCCTGGGCTTTCCTTTGATTCTCGGCATCCCGTTCGGCGAGGCCCAGGGCGTCATCGGGAACGGCATCGCGCTCGCATCCTCCCAGTACATCACGGCAGCGGTCGGCCTTTACCTACTTTATCGGCCGGGCGGCGCATTATATCAGCGTTACAGCCGCTCTATCTACCCTGT
>CAZCLL010000064.1:4740-11179 GCA_964499555.1 uncultured Fastidiosipila sp. | reverse complement strand
GTGTTCCCCAGTATTTATCCTCTTCACCGCCTGTACTCCGGCCAAGGCCGCCCCCCTCACATCCCTCGCGAAAATCATTTGGGCAAAGGGATTGCCGTCGAGCTTTGAGTCGCTCTTTTGGCAATTGGCGGCGATCATTTTGAGTCGGGTACTTTTGTCGTATGGGGACATTGCGTATAGCGCGAACCAAATGGGCCTGCAAGCAGAATCCTTGGTGTATATGCCGATGATGGGCTTTGGGATTGCGGCGACAACGTTGACGGGAAAATTTTTGGGAGCCGACAAGAAACAAAGCGGCCATCATTACTTTACCGAGCTAAGGAAAATGGGCCTCGTAATGATGGCCGCGGGCAGCTTGGTGCTGATCATTTTCCCGGTGCAGATCATGCAGATGCTGACAAGTAATCAAGAAGTGGTCCATTTGGGAAGTCAGTATCTGAGGATTATGGGCGCGATTCAGATTCCGCAAAATATGCAGGCTATCTATCATGGGGCCTTGAAAGGAGCCGGAATTACCCTGCGGCCAATGATCAATTCGTTTGTTGGCTTATGGTTGGTGAGGGTGCCCTTGTCTTTGGCGGTGTGGTTGCTAACGGATTGGCCAGTGACGGCGATATGGCTATGCGTAGCGATTGATCAAACGGTGACATTTTCACTATCGGTTTTGGCGTATAAGAAATACGATGTGTTCGAAATGCGGTAAATCACAGGGGCGGCTAGCGAAGCGCACACAAAGCCCGCAAAAATCTGTAGAATAGGGCAAAACTCTCGGCTACAACTAGGTAAGAGAGTTTTTTAGCATACGCGCAAACAGCCCGGCAAGGCAAGATGCCGGGCAGCAACAATGCATGCAGCCGGGCCGCAAACCGCGGCCAGCGAACGTGGGCAACAAACCGCGAACTGCAAACTGCAAACCGCGAACTGCGGGTAGCGTTGCCCGGCTGCACGGAAGAGGTTCATTCTTCAAGTGAGGTAAACATGGTCATATTATTAAATCGTAATGCATCGGATAAGGATGTCAAAGCAATCGTCGATGTTCTCGAAAGTAACCACCTGAAGATTCATTTTTCGGCAGGTGAGGAGCGCACAATAATGGGCGTGGTCGGCGATACATCACGTATCGACCGCGAGAATATTGAAGTCATGCATGGGGTCGAAAGAATTATCCCAATTACGGATAATTATAAGCTTGCAGGCAAGACCTTTAAGCCGACGCCGGATGTGTATGATCTGGGGAGAGGCGTGTTGCTGGGCGGAGGCCATTTCGTGAATATGGCGGGCCCTTGTTCGGTTGAATCGTATGAGCAGCTTTATGATACGGCGCGGGCGGTCAGGCAGGCCGGTGCAAGGATTTTGCGTGGGGGCGCCTATAAGCCTAGGACCTCGCCATATGCGTTCCAAGGGACGGGGCAAGAGGCTTTGGTTTGGATGCGCGAAGTGGCCGATGAGCTTGATATGCTGGTGATTTCCGAAGTCATGGCGGAGAGCGATATTGAGGGCATGTTGCCTTATGTTGATATTTTTCAGATTGGGACCAGAAATGCCCAGAATTTCCGCCTGCTGAAGGCTGTGGGGCAGGCGGGTAAGCCGGTGCTCCTGAAGCGCGGGATGGCGGAGACGATTGATGAGTGGCTGACTTCGACGGAGTACATTTTGTCGGAGGGCAACTACAAGGTGATTTTATGCGAGCGTGGCATCAGGACCTTTGAGAATGCCTATCGTTCGACTTTGGATATTGGGGCAATTCCAGTGATTAAGGAGAAGACGCACCTGCCGATCGTGGTGGATCCAAGCCATGCGGCGGGGAATTGGCGGTTGGTTCCGGCTTTGGCCAAAGCCTCCGTTGCCGCTGGTGCTGACGGCTTGATCATTGAGGTGCACCCGAACCCACCGACGGCGATGTCGGATGCGGCGCAGCAGTTGACGTTCGCGCAGTACGACGAGTTGGCGGGGCAAATCCGGGCGCTCTGCCGGGCGATGGGCGTCAAAGCTGAGGAAGCGCAGGATGGTGAATTCTAGGCCGCTGCGAATTGGGATTTTGCCTTTGGGGCTGATTGGCGGGTCTTTGGCGAAGGCTTTTGCGAGGACTCGTCGGATTGAGCGTGCCGCCGGGGGAATCGAAGGCACAGAAACCCTAGAGATTAGAGGGTTTGCGACCCGGCAGGCGGTGCTGGATGAAGCGCTGGCGGATGGGGCGATTGATCGGGGGGCTTTGATGCCCCGGATCTTGCAGGAGAAGGATTGGGAAGACAAGCTCTTGGCGACGGGGCTTCTGGCTGATCTGGATGTGATTTTTATTTGTACGCCGGTGGAGACGATTGCGCCTTTGGCGAGGTTTTTGGCGAAGCATACGAAGGCGCTTTTGACGGATGTTGGGTCGGTGAAGCGGCAGGTGATGCACGATACGGAGGGGCTGCCGTTTATTGGCGGGCACCCGATGGCGGGCTCGGAACGGACGGGCTATTATTGTGCGAGTGAGTCGCTGTTTGATCATGCGACGTATGCGCTTTGCCCGCCGGCGCAGGAGATTCCGGACCAGGAGGCGAGGCTTCAGCTCTTGGAGGATCTGGTTCGAAGGATTGGGGCGAGGAGCTTGCGGCTGGAGGCGATTGAGCATGACCGGCTGGTGGCTTTGATTTCGCATTTGCCTCATGTGGTGGCGGCGGGGCTGGTGAATACAGCTTTGGCGGAAGAGGATGAGCTGGCGGTGCTTTTGGCCGCCGGGGGTTTCCGGGATATCACGCGGATTGCGTCGTCGGATCCGGGGCTTTGGGCGGGGATTAGCTTGGAGTCTGGGGAGGAACTGGACCTGGCGCTGGAAAAGATTATCAGGGGTTTGGAGTCGTTTCGTGCGGCTTTGGCCAGAGAAGATCGGAAGGAGCTACAGGCTTACTTTGCGGAGGCGAACGAGAAGCGGCAGTTGGTGCCGCAGCAGGGTGTGGGGCCGCTGGTGAGTGACTTCCAGATCTTGCTTGATATCGAGGATAAGCCTGGGGTGCTGGCGGACTTGACGGCGCTCTTGAGTCGGGCGGAGATTAATATCCATAACTTGTCGATTCAGGATGTCAGGCAGTACGAGGGCGGCCAGGTTCGACTGTTTATTTCGTCGCCGAAGGAGGCGGAACGGGCTAGGGCACTTCTGGCGGAGGCTGGCTATGACATTAAGCACTGAGGGTTTGCGCCGGAAGAAGCGCTTTGGGCTGATTGGGCATCCTTTGGGGCATAGTTTGTCGCCGGAGATTCATGAGGCGATTTTTGCGGGGCTGGGCATCGAGGCGGAGTACAGGCTCTACGATCTGGAGGACCTGGGCCTTGAGGTGCCGGCGCTCCTGGAGACGCTCGATGGCTTCAATTGCACGATTCCCTATAAGCGGGATTTGATTACTTTTCTGGACGAGATTTCTCCGGAGGCTGAGGTCTACGGCTCGGTGAATACGGTGTTTCAGCGCAAAGGCTACAACACGGATGCTGCGGGTTTCCTGGCGAGCGGTTTCGCGTTCGCGGGCACCCGGGTCCTGATTCTGGGGACCGGCGGCGTATCCCATACCTTCGCGCACTGCGTGGCGGGCGAGGGGGCTTCGGAGGTCGTTTTCTTGACGCGTTCCCCGGCCAAAGCCGCCGACTGGCTCACGGATCTCCACAGCGGCTACCCTGGGACGGTGTTCCGGGCTGTGGCAGAGGTTGAAGAGGCTGTCTACTCAGCTGGCGATGCGGGTTTTCACTACATCTTGAACGGCACGCCTTTGGGGATGTGGCCAGAGAGCGCAGGCCTGCCATTGGATCGTGAGGTCTATCTGGATTTGCTGAAGCGGCCGGAGATGCGAGGGGTCTTTGACGCGATCTATAATCCGGTGGCGACGAGGTTTCTTTTGCTAGCGAGGAGTGCCGGCGTGCGCGCGGTTTCTGGGCTCGACATGTTGATTTTTCAGGCGGTAGAAGCGGAGCGGATTTGGCATCCGGAGCTGGCGGAGCGTTTTGAGACGAAGCCGTTTACGGACGCCATCCAGAAGCTGAAGCAGACCTTAACCGGTTATCTGTTTGAGAAATTTCCGCTCAGGTTGGTGTTGACGGGATTTATGGGCTCGGGGAAATCGGCGACGGGGCGAGATTTGGCGGGGCTTTTGGGGCCCGCCGTGACTTATATTGATCTGGATGAAGCGATTGAAGCCAGGGCGGGCCTTGCGATCAAAGAGATTTTTGCGACGCAAGGGGAAGCTGCGTTTCGTACCTTGGAACGTGAGGTCTTAGGCGAAATCTTGCAGGGACCCGGCGCCGTTTTACTTTCGACTGGCGGCGGGACGATGGTGCAAGAGGGGGCAGTGGATCTCGTGCGGAGCTATGGTGGGCAAATTGTTTTGCTGGACAGCTCGTTTGAAACCAGCATGGCCCGAACGTCCGGTGGGGACGAGAGGCCTTTGCTCAATCAGGATTTGGCAGGGGTGAAAGCCCTCTACGAAAAGAGGCGCCCGCTCTATCGGGCGATGGCGGATCTGATCGTGGACGCGGATCGGGAACGAGCGGAGCGGGCTTCGTTTATTTTCAAGAGTTTGGGGGGAGAAACATAATGAATCTGATTAGGGTACCGGTGAATACAAGTTCTTCTCACTATGAGGTTTTGATTGGGCCGGGGCTTTTGGCGAGGCTTTCGGACATTTACCCAAAGGCCGCGAAAGATCAGGCTGCCCTTGTGGTGGCGGATGAAAATACGGCGAAGCTCTATGGCGATCCGGTGCTGGAGGGCTTGAGGCAGGCCGGGTATCGGGCGGAGCTTGTGCACTTTCCGGCGGGCGAGGCGTCGAAGACGCAGGCGACTTTGGAGAGGATCTATGAAGCGGCTTTCACCTTGGGGCTCACGAGGAAGGATCACTTTGTGGCTCTGGGCGGTGGGGTTGTGGGCGACCTGACTGGCTTTGCAGCGGCGACTTACATGCGAGGCATTGATTACATACAGATTCCGACCACGCTCTTAGCGCAAGTGGACTCGTCTGTCGGTGGGAAGACCGGCATTGATACCCCTTACGGCAAGAACTTGATCGGGGCGTTTAAGCAGCCGAATTTGGTTCTTGCGGATACGGAGACGCTGGAGACTTTGCCTTATGAGGAGCTGGCCTCTGGCATGGCTGAGGTGATTAAATATGGCCTTTTGGAAGGTTATGATTTCTTAGCGCAGATTGAGAGCCTGAGGCCTGCTCCGCCCCAGGCGGAGATGATTGCCGCTTGTGTGAGGCAGAAAGCTATGATCGTCGAAGCGGATGAGAAAGAGGCTTCGATCAGGGCCTACCTCAATTTGGGGCATACCTTTGGGCATGCGATTGAGAAGGCCGGCGGCTACACGAAGTACCTACATGGGGAGGGCGTCGGGATTGGCATGCTGGCGGCGCTTCGGCTTGGCGAAATCCTGGGCTTGACGCCGCCCAAGATTCTGCCGCGGGTGCAGGCGGTTTTGCAGCGTTGGGGCTTGCCTTTGGCGACGGATTTGCCGCTCGCCGAGGTGCTGCCGAACGTGACCACGGACAAGAAGCGCGAAGGTAAAGGGACGAAGTTCGTCCTCTTAGAAGACGTTGGCCGGCCGATCGTGAAATGGCTGGGGGATGAGGACTTGGCGGCTTTGGCCAAAGCCCTCGACGGCTCCTTCTTAGGGGTTCCGGAAGCGCTGCCGAGGGAGCTGGTACTGCGGCCGTCGGCGCTCCAAGGGGTGATTTTCCCGCCGCCGTCGAAGAGCCAAGCGCACCGGGTGATGATTGGCACGGCGCTGGCGAGCAGGGAGCAGGATTTTGCGAAACGGATTACGAATCTGAATGAAGCCAGGTCGCGGGACATTGACACGACGATGCGGGCGATGCAGAAGATTTTAGCGGCGAAAGAAGGCGAGCTACTGGAGATCGATTGTGACGAGTCGGGCTCGACCGTGCGTTTCCTGATTCCTTTGGTGGCCGCGCTGGGGCTCAAGACACGGTTTACGGGGCGCGGCCGCTTGCCGCAAAGGCCTTTGTCTTCGTACGAGGAGACCCTGGGCGGGCACGGGGTAACGCTGACCTTTCCGGCGGAGGGCTACTTGCCTTTGCTGGTGGAAGGGAAGCTGGAGGCGTCGGATTTTGCGATCCGAGGCGATGTGAGCTCGCAGTATATTAGCGGGATGTTGTTTGCAATGACGCTTTTGGCGGCGCCTTCGTCCCTGACCTTGACGACGGCGCTGGAGTCGGCGCCGTATGTGGATTTGACCTTGGAGACCTTGCGGCTTTTTGGTCAGGAGATTGTGGTTTCGGATCGCCGCTTTGAGGTGGTGCCCAGGCCTTGGATCCTACCAAAGGAGCCGATTGCCATTGAGCGCGATTACTCGCAGTCCGCATTCTGGTATCTGGCGAAGTTTGCCGGTCACGAGGTGGAAGTGTCCGATATGCGCGCGGATAGTTTGCAAGGCGACCGGGCTATCACGGAG
>CAZCLL010000064.1:0-4730 GCA_964499555.1 uncultured Fastidiosipila sp. | reverse complement strand
TGTCGCAGATTCCGGATCTTTTCCCGGCGCTGGGCGTGGCGGCTGCGCTGGCTGGCGAAGGGAAAGTGACCCGCCTTGTGAATGCCGGGCGCCTTCGCATCAAAGAAAGCGACCGCTTAGAAGCAACCGCCGACATGCTCGAGCGGCTCGGCGTGACCTGCCGCAAAGGCGCAGATTTCTTAGAGGTCACCGGGGTGAAGAAGCTCCGTGGCGCCCGCCTGGAGAGTTACGGCGATCATCGTTTAGCGATGGCGGGCGTGATTGCGGCCTCTGTGGCCGAGGGCGAGAGCACGATGCAAGGAGCGGAAGCTGTGGGGAAATCCTACCCTTCATTCTACCGAGAGTTCAGGCGCTTGGGTGGTGACCTAGGCTAAAGGTGGCGGGCGGCGGCTTTGGCCGGAAGAGGCGGCTTGGGCCGGAAGATCAGCCAAGGAGAACGAAAAAGGGCATGCGCACTTTGCTACAATGAAAGGAACATCCGGCGTGGATGGACGAGGTATTCTATGAGCTCATTTTGGGGACAATACTTACATCTCAGCGTTTTCGGGGAGTCGCACGGCGAGGGGATCGGCGCAGTGCTGGATAATTTGCCGCCCGGGCAGGCGATTGACTTGGACGAGTTGAAGGCCTTCATGCGGAGGCGAGCGCCGGGGCAGACCCCTTGGTCGACGCCTAGGAAAGAGATGGATTTGCCGCAGATTTTGTCGGGTTTCTACCGGAGACGGACGACGGGGACACCGATGACTTGCTTGATTAAAAATCAAGATACGCAATCGAAAGATTATGCGAACTTAGAGACGGTGCCGCGGCCAGGGCATGCGGATTTGACCGGGCAAGCGCGCTATTTGGGCTACAATGATCCGCGCGGTGGCGGGCATTTTTCGGGGCGGCTGACGTCGGGAATTACCTTTGCCGGCGGGGTATGTAAGCAGATTTTGGCCAGGCAAGGGATTCATATTGCTGGCCACATAAAGGAGATTGCGGGGATCCCGGATCAGGCGATTGACCTAGCTGCGCCGCCTTTCCGCGAGCTGGCGGCTGTCGGGACGAAGCGGTTTCCGACGCTCGACGATGAACAGGGACAAAAGATGATTGATGCCGTGGAAGAGGCCCGGATGGCGCTGGATTCCGTTGGCGGCGTCGTGGAAATTGTGGTGTGGGGCATGTTTGCTGGCGTGGGTGACCCGATGTTTGGGGGCCTGGAACCTAAGCTTGCGTCCTTCCTCTATGCGATTCCGGCGGTGAAGGCTTTGTCTTTTGGGGCGGGCTTCGAACAGACGAGACGGCGGGGGTCGGAGAACAATGACTCACCTCGCTTCGTTGCCCATGATGATCACTTCCACATTCGCAATCAGACGAATAATTCTGGTGGCATTGATGGCGGGATTTCGAACGGGAGTCCCATCATTTTCCAGGTGGGTATCAAGCCGACGTCGTCGATTGGGCAGCCGCAGGACAGTATTGATTTGACATCGAATGAGAATACGACGCTCGTTGTGAAGGGCCGCCATGATCCTTGTATCGTGCCGAGAGCCCTGCCGGTTTGTGAGGCGGCCGCGGCGATTGTCTTGCTGGATAGCCTATTGTTGACGGATTTGTTTGACTTCGAAGCCACCGGTGAGGTCGTGCTATGATTCCAGAAAGCCCTGCGATCTTGTTAGTGAATGGACCGAATCTCAACATGTTGGGGCGGCGCGAGAAAGAGCATTACGGCAGTTTTACCTTGGCGGATGTGGAGGATTTGGTGCGGCTCAAGGCCTTGAATTCGGGCTACCGCGTCCTTTCGTTCCAGTCCAATCACGAGGGGGAGCTCCTGGATTTTCTTCACCTTCATCTGGAGGACGCGGTAGGCTGCCTGATTAACGCCGGGGCCTTCACCCATTACAGTTATGCCCTTTTGGATGCGTTGAAAATGTGCCCCTATCCGGTGATCGAAGTGCACATTTCCGATGTCGATTCCCGGGAGGAATTTCGCCGCCATTCCGTGATCCGCGAGGCTTGCTCCGGCGTCGTTTCCGGCCTCGGCCTCCAAAGCTACACCAAAGCCCTTGAATTACTCCTTAACCAAATTGCTTTAGCTAATGCGCCGGACCAGGGTGACTCTGTGGAAGCGGCAGACTCCGCGGACGCCGCAGACTCCGCAGACTCCGCGGACTCGCAGGCGGCGGCTTTGGCCAAGAAAACGAGCCAGGCAGACTCGCAGGCCTAGGCTCTGGCCCCGGCAGAAATGAGGTAGATGATGGACAACAATGATCGCAGTTTAGATGAACTTCGTCAGGAGCTCCAGGCGCTTGACGAGCAGATGCTGGCGCTTTTGGCCAGTCGTCAGGAGCTGGCCGATGAGGTCTACGCGTGGAAAGAGACGAACGTTACGCTCATTTATGATCAGGAGCAGGAGCAGCGCAAGTTGGACCAGGTTCGCACGTCCGACAACCCGGTGATTGCCCGTTATGGTGCCCCGCTGGAGTCCACGTTGATGCGCCTTTCTCGCGCTCGCCAGTACCAGCTGGCCCGCCCGAAGAGCCTCGACTGGGAGCTCGGCCGCCAGATCAAGCACGCCCGGGAACGCCAGTACCCGATCCAGCTTGTGGCGACGCAGGGGAATGCCTTTTCTTATTCGGCCAAAGCCGCCACCCGCCTCTATCCCGACCGTGCCTACTTTCCGCATCGCACCTTTGAGGAGGCGATTTTGTCTGTTGTGAAAGGGCAGGCGGATGCGGCGGTTTTGCCTTTGGAAAACACAACGGCTGGCACCGTGGATGATGTTTATCAATTGATCCAAAGCACAAATCTTTTCGTGACGGATGAGGTCAAGCTTTCGGTCAAGCATCGCCTCTTGGCGGCGCCTGGGGCTTCGCTTGAGCAAATCCGCTATGTGACGTCACATCCCCAGGCGCTTGCCCAATGCTCGAAGCTGATCAAAGACCGCGGTTGGGAAACGGTTGAGTCTTTGAATACGGCCTTCGCCGCCCAAGATGTGGCGGAGAGGCAAGATCCTTCTTGGGCGGCGATCGCGACGCAAGATGCGGCGGATGCGTACAAGTTGCAGGTTTTGAATGTGGACGTGAATGATATTGACGTGAACCAGACGCGTTTCATTGTGGTGCGGCGTAATTTGCAGATTTCGCAGGATGCGGATACGTTGGCTTTGCTCCTTCGTTTGCCGCATAGTGCGGGTTCTTTGGTGGGGGTGATGAATCTCTTCAGTGATCATGGGATTAACTTGACAAAGATTCAGTCGAGCCCGATTCCGCGAAATCCTTGGGAGTATTATTTCTACATTGATTGTGAGGCCAAACCGGACAATGAGGATGTGTTAGATGTCCTCTACCAATTGCAGCATGAGAGCACGGAGCTTCGTTTATTGGGTTGGTACAAGGCCTCGGAGCAAGGGGCGTAGAGGATTGGGTTGGGGCTGGGTCTGGCCGTTTTTTGGACAAAAGTCGTCTCGATCCGAGATTAACATATTATCTGTTGCTGTATTTTCCTGAAAACACCCCACAATCATCCCGATCGGGTATATTGGCGCGGCTTTTTATCACTGATGTGCCTCCAAAACTCGTCGCCAGCTTGGATCGAGACGAGTTTTGTCCACTTCACCTTGTTATATAACCGTTTTACCCACCTTACTATCTAATCGACGCTTGAAATGGGGGATATCGACCCGAACACGCACCGAATACAAGAGACCCTCCCGCCCAAAACTCCAATCGACGCAAGGATTCATATCCACCGCATCACTCGAAACACAGAACACATGAACCGCTGTGGATATCAACCGGAATAACGGACGGATTAAGGATTTTCTTCCACATCCAACTACCTGCGTAGTAGGTGGGAAGCTACGAACGGCCAGTGTTTGAGAGCGGTAGTTATTCTTGTGATTTATGGGTGGGGCGGTAGTCTTCCCTGCGCGTTTATTTTATGGGTGGCGGAAGTGACTCTTGTATTGGCTGTACGTTCGACTCGATATCCGCTGGTTCTACTTGGCTTGTGGCCGCTGGCTGGCAGCGACAGGGAAGAATTGAAGGAACCGCAATTTAGATAATAAGTTATGATGGTCAGGATCTGCAGGAATACAAGTTTAACATATTCTCTTTCGCACATAATTGCTACCGGAGGTGTCCCAGTGGGAAAAATTGCAGAAATGAGCCGGCGTTGATCCAATTAGCTACCCAGATCAGCGGAAAATGCGTCGCCGGCTTGGATTGCTGCGCATCTTGACCAAGGTAATATATTATATAAGCAATTTCCCGCGGATCTAGCGTTTCGACTGAAAATTCTGGGAAGTTCACCGAGAGGTAATACACGAAATCTAAAAAATGCTTGTCGTTTTGGCTCGTTTGGGCTCGTTTGGGCCCTAGGTCAAAACTATCTGAATGATAAGCACAAATGGTCCTTTGCTTCATCGGAAATTCTGTCTATTCTGCTAAGAGAGAGTCTCTTTCTGCTTGTGCGGAAAGGGACAGAAAGCGGAGGCAGAGGCCTATGAACTATTTATTGGGCATTGATATCGGGACATCCGGTACGAAGACTGTGCTCTTCAATGACAAGGGCAAGGCGGTCGCTTCCTATATGGGCGAGTACCCGCTTGATCAGCCAGAAAATGGCTGGGCGGAGCAAGCGCCTGAGGATTGGTGGCAGGCGAGCCAGGATGGGATCCGGGCGGTGATCGAGCAAAGTGCTGTGGACCCTAGCAAGATTGCGGGCTTAGGTTTGTCTGGCCAAAT
>CAZCLL010000063.1:1706-13879 GCA_964499555.1 uncultured Fastidiosipila sp. | reverse complement strand
ATAACCGTCTCATTGAACTGTGCGTGGATATTTGTAAGCGCAACGGGAAGAACAAACTGCTTTGGTTTGGTGATAAGGACAAGACTCTGAACTATGAACCGAAAGCTGGGGAAATGGTCTTGACCGTCCACAGATGGTTTGCCAACAAGTCCTGTCCCGGTGACTGGATGTACGCCCGCATGGGTGACCTTGCCAACAAGGTTACTGCACAGCTTGGCGGTACTGCTGCTGAACCTCCGAAGGAAACCACTACGCCTGTTGCTACTGGTTCCAGTAACAACGAAAAGACGATCTGGGACTTTCTCAAGGGTAAGGGTTTGAATGAGTACGCCGTTGCGGGTATCATGGGTAACCTCTATGCGGAAAGCGCACTGAACCCCCAGAACTTGCAGAATAACGGCAACAATAAACTGGGTATGACGGACGCAGAGTTTACCGCTGCCTATGACAGTGGTAAGTATGCGCTTGATACCTTCATCCACGATGGCTACGGCTACGGTCTTGCACAGTGGACGTATTGGAGCCGTAAGCAGGCTTTGGCGAACTTTGCAAAAGCGGCAGGTAAATCTATCGGTGATCTGGGTATGCAGCTTGACTACCTCTGGAAAGAGTTGCAGGGCTATACTGCGGTTATGAAGGTGCTGAACGCTGCGGAGTCCGTAAGGGCTGCGTCTGACGCAATTCTGACCGGGTATGAACGTCCTGCTGACCAGGGTACTGCTGTCCAGGAGAAACGTGCGGGCTACGGTATGACCTACTATGAGAAGTACGCTGACACGAAAGTGTACCCCTCTGATACTCTGTATAAAGTACAGGTTGGTGCATACAGCAAGAAGGAGAACGCTGACGCAATGCTTGAGCGTGTGAAAGCCGCAGGCTTCACGGACGCTATCATTGTCACGCAGACGAAGGAAATGCCCTCTGCCCCGGCTACTCCTGCTGCTGAACCTGCTGCCCCTGTGTTCTCTCCGTACACTGTCAAGGTCACGATCACAGACCTCAATATCCGTGCGGGAGCAGGAACCAACTACAAGGTTACCCAGGTATGCCCTCCGGGAGTCTATACCATTGTGGAAGAAAAATCTGGACAGGGTGCTTCCATGTGGGGTAAACTTAAGAGTGGCGTAGGTTGGATAAGCCTTGACTACGTGAAGAAACTCTAATCCCAGTTGGGATTAAACTTCTGCCATGTGTGGGGCTTAAAAGTCCGTGAAAAGGTGTGAAGCACAATGCTTCCGTCAATATCGGATTTGCCTTCATAGGTGGAGATATGCGAGGCAATGATCTCCAATTGATCAAATTCAAAAACAGAGAGTTTCGGCAAATGGAAAGTATTGTCCGAAGCAACCCTCTCGTCGAGCAAGTTAGTTTCTATGTATCCAATCCAAATTTATATGAGATTTGGCATCTAATCTACGATTATGATTTACGTTTTCCGGACAAAGCGTACGGGAGCAGCCTATCCAATGCAGGTGCTATATGGGAACTATTTTCTCTTAATGGTCAATCCAGCCTAAGCTACTACCGTAATGCACCCCTGGTATCGGGCACAAAAAAGCTAACAACGATCTTGGAAGTCCGTATCAGCCATAACCGTTTGTTCAAAGAATTGAATCTTGCAGGTGGGGATTTTCCTTTCTATTTGTTGTCGTCTGGGGGAGAATGGCTAAGCGCCAATAGCGATATGATGTCTGCAATTTCTGAAATCTCTCATGACCAACTGGTGCCCAATCAGACACTACAGCAGTTTAGCTCCGAGGATCGTGAAGTTTTTGCAATCTATAACCGAAAGCTAAAAACCTATCTTGTTAGTATTGTTGATAACGTTCCCCTTTTACAAGCAATTCGTTCACTCTACCCGCTCATCGGGTTAGCAACAATTATTCTGCTGTTCATCCTTCTCATTGCCTTACGGCTATTAACGAAGCGGATGTTCCGGAGAATCGATCGCCTCCAAGCTTCAATGTCTGAAGTGAGCCGAGGAAATATGACAGCAAAAGTTCATACGGGACTTATAGACGAAGAAAAAGGCGATGTAATCGATGCATTAGCGGAAAATTACAATCAAATGCTTGATGAAATCGGACGGCTCATGGAGGAATCTGTAGACCGTGAGCTGGTTGCAAAGAATGCACAACTCCATGCGTTGCAGAATCAAATTCAGTCCCATTTTCTCTATAACGCTTTAGAGTCCATCCGCATGCTGGCTGTGGAGGAAAATCAGGGGCAAATATCTGATGCACTCGTGACACTCGGGCAACTCATGCGCTACAACCTTCGGTGGCGAAGCGACATTGTTGAGCTGCGCTCAGAACTCCTTCACATCCAAAACTACATATCCTTTATCAATTTTATGGGGGAAAACGCATATATCTTAAGAATTACGGTTTCAGACCAATATCTCAACTATGAAATTCCAAAAATGAGCATTCAGCCTTTGGTAGAAAATGTTGTCCAACATGCCAATATAAATGGCGAAGTAATCACAATTGACATTAGCGCAGTACCGCAGGCTGATCACCTTCTCATTGTAGTACGAGACAACGGGGCCGGAATCCCTGCCCCAGATCTTCAAGCGTTGCACCAGCGTTTGTATAGCAGCAAAACGCAGTTACAAACAGAGAATGGACTTGGTTTGGAAAACGTCCATCGTCGCATACTCCTACACTATGGACCAGGCCATGGGCTCCAAATCTCCAGTGAAGTCGGACACTATACTGAAGTTTGCCTTTATCTGGCAAGAGTAGACCGAGAGATGGGAGGTTGGTAACATGTACGGACTCCTAATTGTCGACGATCAGAAGAAGATTCGTGAAGGCCTGCGAATAATGATTGAACAACTTGAGCTACCCTTCAATCAAATTGAAGTCGCCGAGAATGGACTCGATGCTTTGAGCAAATTAGAAGCTCAGCATTTTGACCTTGTCATTGCTGACATCAGAATGCCGCTTCTTGACGGTCTAGGACTCATGAAGGAAGCCCACATTCTTTCACCTGAAACACTTTTCCTGATTGTTTCGGGTCATGATGATTTTCGTTACGCGCAAACAGCCATGTCACTCGGTGCGAAAGCATATCTCTTAAAACCCGTAAGGCCTACGGAACTCCGTATGAGCCTTGAGCAGATTCTCTTGATCTTAGATGAACAGGCCAAAGCCCGCAGCAGCACAAAAATGCTAGCGATTCAAGAGGCCAATTTTAGGAGGCATAGCTTACAACTTTTTGCTCACAGCGGCATAACTGATGCCTCCTTAGCGGAATTGAGAGACCTCAACCCTACACTATGGACTGACTATCGACTTTATCGACTCATACCAAGCCTTTACGGGAGTGAGCCAGTCCATGCAAATCCTATACAAACTTCTCAGCACACTCTCTCCTCATTAGAAAATATTTGTCCGTCGGATCAACTCTTTGCGCTAGAGTACACACCGCATTTACTCGTGGTGGTGAGGGCTGATCATAATCCAGTTGATCTTTCACGTTCTCTTCACGAACGAACGATTTTCAGTTCTTCCTGTGTCACTAGGCGAGCGTCAGATTTTTCTGAGTTACCAGAGCTCTATCGCGAATCGGAATTACTTTTTCACTACACGTATCTTTTCCCTGAGAAATCACTGCTCATGCTGGAACAACTCAGCTCACTGATCTGTTCGTGGACATTACCACTGAAATCGATCCATGAACTATTTCAACTTATTGGCTATGAAGCAACATATCCTTTAACCGAAGCACTATCTGATCTGTTCCGCAAAGATACACTCCAATGCTATACGATTGACTATTTTGAAGCTCTTGCTACAACGGTAGTGAATCGGCTAAGAGAGTACGAGCGTGTCATACTTCCTTGGGTTGGGAAAGATCGCCTGAATTTGGCTTGCCTAAAAAATCCCTACAAATTTCCCAACATTAGGTCATTCTTAGAAGAACTGCAGAAGCAATTTCTTCATTTAAACAAACACTATGCCGAACGCAGTTTTTCTTACCGTAACGACGACTATCTGCGTGATGCAATCACATTCATCCATCAAAACTTTGACCGCAATATAGACCTCGCAACAGTCTCTAATCATGTCAACTTAAACTATGCTTACTTCTCATCAGTATTTAAGAAAAATATTGGAAAAAGCTTCAGCGAATATCTTCGCGATGTACGTATAAACCATTCAAAACGCCTACTCGTAGAAACAGACGACAATATCTCAACAATTGCCAAGAATGTAGGCTTCGACAGTTACCGAAGCTTTGTTCGTTCCTTTCAAGAAGTGACCGGCCAACAGGCATCGGAATTTCGAAAACTAAACCAAGAGTAATTTCCGGAGGCTTAATATGAACGCGAAAGCACCTCAGTACGAACAAATGAATTACGACCAACTCCCGCCTTTCACTAGCTTTCTCCCCGGAATAGCCGGGCTTAATGGCCATCCAATCTGGGCTTATTATGTTAATCGCGGTCAAGGGATCTGCAGTTTTGGCATTGAAGACAAAGCGCATGCCATCATGGAATTTCAACCGGCTGTAAGAGCCTATGAAGATACGGAAATCAATGGGTTTCGGACCTTTCTGAATATCTCACATGCAGGCAACACCCTCCATATCGAACCTTTTTCGCGCGAAGAAGAACGATTTACCAGAAATTTATCTGTCTCCGAAAATCGTCTCAAGATCAATGCCATTTCAAGAGAATTAGGCATTTCTGTGGATGTCAATTATTTCGTTTTACCAAACGCTCCTTATGGCGGCCTCGTCCGACGCGTGAAAATCTGCAACTGTAGTTCGACCAAAATGGATATAGAGGGGTTAGATGGCATGGCTCGATTGATCCCTTACGGGATTTTAAATGACGAACACCTAAATCTGTCAAACATCCTACGAAGCTTTGTAACACTCAAGCGAACATCATTTGATTTTCCCGTTTTTACATTGCGTTCAAGCACAGCCGACTCAGATCGTGTCGATTCAATTAATGGTGGTATTTTTGTTGCAACTTATGTGAACAGCAAGCCTTCGCCAATTCTCTACGACCGCAAAACAATCTTCGGTGAATGGTCAACTTTGCGAAGTCCAATTCTATTCTACAGACACGGCCTAGCGTCAGTCTTGGAGACACCACAGGTTTACGAAAACAAATTGCCATGTGCGTTCACTCCGTTCTTAGGAAGCCTTAATCCAGGCGAAGAAGTACGGCTTGATCAAGTTTACGGTTTTTCAGCCAGTATTGAGAACGTTGATTTTACTTTCGATTTTGACAACAAACAAGTTGAGGCAGATTCACTCCTAAACAATATGCTTGATGATATATCTATGCGCTCGGGAATGCCAGCATTCGATGCTTACATGCGCCAAAGCTATTTAGACAACCTCTTGCGTGGTGGATATCCTGAAATGGTAAATCTCTGTGAAAAGCCTGTCGCCATACACGTTTATTCCCGTAAACACGGTGATCCAGAGCGAGACTATAACTTTTTCGTGACATCATCAGAACCTTGGTCACAAGGCAATGGAAACTTCCGCGATGTCTGCCAGAATCGTCGTAATGATGTTTTCTTTCATCCTGATGCAGGTTTACAAAACATGCATCAATTTCTTAGTTTTCTCCAAGCTGATGGGTATAACCCTCTAGAAATTCGCGGAGTGACACTTCGGCTAAGACCGCAGGCAATTCCAGAGTTCAATACTTGGTTGGAGAAGCAAACCCAATTCAATCGTGCTCTACTTAAGCAGATTCTTGAAACCCCAATCTCACCAGGTAAACTATTTAGTATCGAGGGACTAATTGACCGCGAAAACCTCTTAACATACCTTGAACCAGTATTCGCAGCTGCTCACAGAGAAGGATATTGGATCGATCACTGGGTTTATCTTCTAGACTTGGTCGAAGGTGCCCTCAAAGTATTCCCTGATCAAACAGCTGACCTTCTTTTCGGAGATAATACGCTCACCTTTTACCAATCTGCTTATCGTGTTAAACCAAGGGCTGATCGATATGTCTATCAAGACGATTCGATCAAACAATACGATAGTGTCTTCCGAGACGAAGAACTGTATGAGCGAATTGGTGAAACCGGATGTCACTTACTCTACTTGGACGGGACTCCCGTCACGGTCAGTGTATATGGGAAACTCTTTCTTCTTGCAGCACTGAAATTCTCTACATTGGACAGCCTTGCAGCTGGGCTAGAAATGGAAGCCGCAAAACCGGGATGGAATGATGCTATGAACGGCCTACCTGCCTTGCGTGGCAGTTCAATTGCTGACACCTTAGAACTAAAACGACTCTTGCTCTTTCTACAACAGTTTGAAAACCAAGCAAACGAAGTGCTCTTTCCTAAAGTCATGGCAGATTTTATCATGAATCTTGGTAAAGACTGGGATCAACGAAATAGCCTTCGGGAAGATTATCGTGAAGCAATCCGGGATCGAATTCCTCATGAAATTGTTGCCCTTTCTATTTCACAACTCATTACTCAAAATCGATTCTACTTACGAACAATAGAAGAAGGGTTATGTCGTGCGCGTGAACTAAGTCAAGAGTTTCTACCCACTTACCTTGTTTTTGATCCAGAACCCAGAGCACTACCTCACTTTCTAGAAGCACCGGCCAAAGAATTGAAAACTTTGGGTGGAGATGAAGCAAAGGACTTGTATGAGCGTGTCCAAAATTCTACCCTTTATGACAAGAAAATCCGCATGTTTAAGACCTCAGAATCTCTCAAAAATGAAGCAATTACGATCGGCCGTATCCGAACGTTTACCCCCGGATGGCTTGAAAGAGAATCAATCTTCATGCATATGCATTATAAATTTCTATTTGGAATGCTATGTGCAGGGCTCTACGAAGAATTTTTTCAAGAAATTCGCCACGGACTTATTCCCTTTTACGATAGTGAAATCTATGGTCGAAGTACGCTAGAGCATTCTTCCTTTATTGCGTCTTCCGTAAATCCTGATCCCTCATTACACGGACGAGGGTTCATTAGTCGATTGAGTGGGGCCACAGCTGAAGCTCTTTCCATGTGGGTCGTAATGCTCGTAGGTAAAATTTGGTTCAGCTGGAACGACTCTCTTTCTTTTACATTTGCACCGATTCTTCCGGACTGGCTCTTCGATGAAGCTGGTTCTATCCAATTCAAACTCCTCTCACATTCGGTAGTCACTTACCATAACCCTCTACATCGTTCAACCTTCGGCTCATCTGCTGTACAACCATTTAAGATCCTTATTTCTGACGATTCAGTGAGTGAAGAGATATTCGGTGCATCATTACCTTCCATATGGGCAGAAAAGTTGCGTGCAGGTAAGCAATTGAAGATTGAGGTGGAACTCCGATGATCTGGGAAGAAACTTTTTCAGGTGACACGTTAGATACGCAATACTGGAATTTAGATCTTGGCTACTTTCACACTAAAGAAGATCCAAACAGTTTCGGGTGGGGGAATCGTGAGCTTCAACATTATACTGTCAGTAATCATTGCATCAGGGATGGATGTCTGCAAATCAAGGCAACACTGGCGCCGCAACTCTATCCAGGAGATCATACAGCATACTATGCTTCAGCACGACTAACGACTCGGGGAAAATTCTCATACACTCATGGCCGAATTGATGTCACAGCCAAGCTCCCTGTAGGTACCGGTCTCTGGCCTGCGATTTGGTTACTGCCCGAAGAGAATCAGTTTGGCTCTTGGCCTGCATCTGGCGAAATTGATATTGCTGAATGCCGAGGACGCATCCCCGAGCGAATCCAAGGAACCCTTCATTTCGGTAGTAACTTGCAAAACCATCAGTTCCTAAGTGGTGAATACATTTTTCCTAATGGACAAAATGTGGGATCGGCCTTCCACACATATTCGTTGATTAGGCGTCCGGACGCCTTATACTGGCTGGTTAATGATGATCTTTTCTTTTCACTATCCAAGGCAGATTGGTACAGTGACTCGAAAAGCATTTCAAAGAACATTTTTGATCAACCATTTTTCTTAATCCTCAATCTTGCAGTAGGTGGTGCCTATGATGAAGATAGAATTCCTGAACCCGAAAATATCCCTGCTGTGATGTTGGTGAGTAGTATAAGAGTAAGCTCAGAATAACCGCAGCAGATCCCACTAACTTTCTGCAATCCAAGATACCACCCACCAAATCCCGCCTGAATCCGATGTTCTTCACCACAAATCCTGGGCTATAATAAGTAGAAGTTCAAGAAACGAAACCCACGCGAATCGAATCCTGAACCAAAACAAAAACAAAAACAAAAACAAACGCAAAACCAAGAACCCAAACCAACACGAAACCGAAACACAAAAACCAACACAAGAACCAGATACCAGATACCAGATACCAGATACCAGAAACACACAAAACCAGGAGCAGCGGATGGCACAGAGAGTACTCTACAGGGAATGGCGGCCCGTCGATTTTGACGAAGTTGTCGGACAAGAACATATCGTAAATGCTTTGCGCCAATCAGTCATAAGTGGCGAAATCGCACATGCCTACCTTTTTTCAGGGACAAGAGGAACTGGTAAAACATCCCTTGCGAAGATTTACGCCAGGGCAATCAATTGCCAGAATCCATCCGAAAATGGCAACCCTTGTAATCAATGTGAAGTGTGCCAAGGTGTCCTCAATGGAAGCCTTCTTGACGTCATCGAGATGGATGCCGCTTCCAATAATAGCGTAGACAATATCAGAAGAATAACAGACGAAGTGCTGTTCATGCCGGCTTTGGCCAAATATAAAGTCTATATCATAGACGAAGTGCATATGCTTTCAACAGCGGCGTTCAATGCCCTGCTGAAAACCTTGGAAGAGCCACCGGCTCATGTTGTTTTCATCCTTGCGACAACCGATCCGCAACGCATTCCAGCGACCGTGCTTTCCCGCTGCCAGCGCTACGATTTCAAAAGAATCCCTAGCGAGCAAATGCAAACCCGCCTCCGCCTCATCGCAGACAAAAATGAGATCAAGATTGACGACGAAGGTCTCAGAACCATTGTGTCAAGGTCTGAAGGGGCTCTGCGCGATGCGATTTCGCTTCTGGATCAATCGAGGAGCATGTATGCGGGCGTAATTGGGCGAGAAGAAATTCTGGCGATGACCGGCGTGGTCAATGACGAGTTCATGGAAGAAATTGTGGAAGCACTCACGCAAGGTGATGCGGACAGGCTCCTTTCGCTGATTGATAAATTAGTTCTAGATGGCGGTGATTTACTGCGTTTCACGACGGCTTTGGCGGGTTATTTCCGAGATCTTTTGGTCTGTAAAACCACACGCAAGCCCGAGGCGCTGCTTCAACTGCCCCGGCGAACGATCCTCAAGCTTCAGGAGCTTGCTCCGCTTTATCCCCAAACGACGCTGATTCGCCAGATTACGCTGCTTTCGCGCCTCCAGCAGGACATGAAGCAGTCCGCCAACCCGCGCATCGCCCTCGAGATCGGCCTCATCCAACTCCTCGACCAGACGAAGATTTCTCTTCAAGATGCCCAGGCCAAAGCCGCCGCCCCCACACCCACTCCCCCGGCGACTTTTGCTCCAGCTCCAAGTGCTCATGTGACAGTAGCACCAACACCAACACAAACAACAATCCCAAAAACAGAACTGCCGATCGTACCGGCACCCAGACCAACACCGCAACCGATCCCCCAACCAACACCCCAACCCGAGTCGGAGGTCGACGATAGCGACGAGGACAAGGAAGAATTCTTCCCAAGCGAGGGGGATCAATCGTCCGACTATTCAAATACCTCAGACGACTTGGCAGACCTTGATGAGCTCGATGACCTTGATGAGTCCGTAGATTTTGATGTCTTTGCGCCAGACGCCGGCGGCAGCACAGCGAAACCGGCACCGAACATCCCGCTGTCGGGGATTGTGGAACCGGGGGCTTTGGCCGAACCAGCAACGACGAACACGGCACCACCTGTGGAAGAGCCGCCGCTTGCGGATGTTGTGCCGGCTGCGTACAAATTCGGTGGAGACGACGAATTGTTCTTCGACTTGGGCAGGCCGCTCAGCGCGGAGGAGCCAGCAGAGCCAGCGGGCGGAGCTGCAACAACTAAGCAAAGCCAGCCAGCCCCGCCCCCCACGAACCTCAAGCCGGAGAACTTCAATATGCCGGCGGTGTGGCAGAAATTTGTGCGGGAATATAGCGAGCTGGATCCGCTGTTTGCAATCCTCGTCCAAAACTATCCGCACCGTCTGGAAGGGAGTGCTTTGGTAATCGACGTGCCGGCCGAGCACCAAACCACCTATGATACAATGAGATCCAGAAAATCTAGGGCAATGCTGGACGAGGCATTTCGCAAGGCCAGGCCTGAGGGCGAGTGGACCTTGGAGGTTCGGCTTGACGGCTCCGATGAAGAGGGCGGTCAGCTGAACGAACCGGATTGGGTAAAGAAAATGAAGCGGGCAACTTCGAAATTGGACATCCCGCTGGACTTGGAGGACTAGAAGATATGGCGAAGAATCGTGGAGGCTTTCCGGGCGGCAGAGCAGGCGGCTTGGGCGGCATGGGCGGTGGCAATATGCAGCAACTGATGCAACAAGCGCAGAAAATGCAGCAAGAAATGGCGAAAGCCCAAGAAGAAATATCCGCAATGGAAATTGAATATTCCGCAGGTGGCGGCATGGTCACGGCGAAAATCAATGGCGAGCACAGGCTGTTGGCTTTGACAATCGATCCCGAAGCGGTGGACCCAGAAGATGTCGAGATGCTACAGGATATGATCTTGGCGGCTGTGAACGGCGCGGAAGACAAGCTGGCGGAAGCTACCGAAAGCAAAATGGGCCGCTTCTCCGGAATGGCCGGAGGTTTGGGTCTCTAAATGGCCAAATACGCTTCCAGTATTTCAAAATTGATCGCACAATTGGGCAGGCTTCCAGGCATTGGGCAGAAGACCGCGCAGAGACTGGCTTTTTACATTCTCAATATGGATGAGGTGGATGCGAGGGCTTTGGCCGACGCGATTGTCGAGGCGAAAACGAATGTCCATTTGTGCAAGGAATGCTGTGACCTCACCGACCGCGAAGTCTGCGACATTTGCTCGGACGAGAAACGAGACCGCAGCATCATTTGTGTAGTAGAAAGTCCTTCCGACGTGCTGGCGATGGAGAAAACCCGCGAGTACCGGGGCCTCTACCACGTTCTGCACGGTGCGATTTCGCCTATGGAAAATATTGGCCCCGAAGACATCCACTTGCGCGACCTCCTCACGAGGCTCCAGCAGCATACGGAAGTCGAGGAGCTGATCCTGGCCAACAACGCCACGGTCGAGGGCGAAGCGACGGCAAATTATATCGCCCGCCTCGTCAAACCTTCCGGCATCCGCTGCTCACGCATTGCGAGCGGAATTCCCTTTGGTTCCTCGCTGGAATACGCAGACGAAGTGACCCTAGGCCGCGCAATCGAGGGGCGAATTCAGTTGTAAATGGTTTAATTTTTCAGGGGTCGTGGGGCGCAGGCGCTGGCGTGGCGTGTAGGCCGTTCATGCCAGCCGCCAACCCATTTCCCTTAATCCACGTCTTTAAAAACCTTCTCATCGGCGCCGATCATGCCGAGTTCATCTCTGGCAATCCGCTCAATGTACTGCGGCTGCCCCGACATGAGTTCGAGCTGATTTAGGGAATCCGCCTCATCTTGCAGCGCCGCCAGCTCCGCCTGAAGCACCTGCCCCTCGGCGATCAGCTTGTCACGCTGCTCATTTTGGTTGAAATAAAAGGCAATGCCCACTGCGGACAGGAGCACAAAAATCACTAGAACCAAAAGACCCGTCGCCCTGAGGCTCACATCGTCCAAGAACGGACGTTTTTTCTTCTTCATCTGAATCGCCATGGCCACACTCCTCTCACGCATTGATTCTAGCACAGGCGGGGGGACTTGTTGAAGGCGGCTTTGGCCAAAGCCGCCTGAAGCCACTTCCCTCCCTGCGAGCCGCTACCAGCGACTTAGCCGTCGATTTCCGGGGCTTCTTCGCCGGGCTTACCGCCAACAATCGTGTAGAGCTCCGCAACTTCCGTGCGGCGGACCGTCTCGCGAATGTCCTTGACGATCACCGTCACGTTGCCGGAACCGAAAGCGATCTCGATCTTATCGCCGACGGAAACCTCACTGGAAGGCTTCGCAACTTTATCATTTAACTTCACGCGGCCGTTGTTGCAGATTTCATTGGCGACCG
>CAZCLL010000063.1:0-1696 GCA_964499555.1 uncultured Fastidiosipila sp. | reverse complement strand
GTCCGCCTCTTGATAATCCTGGCCACTTTGAGATACTTATCTAAACGCATTTGACTCCTCGTCATTCGTCAATTGTAGGGTGAGCGTCGCTGCTCTCATAGGGTGTCGCTTACTCGTATAGGGCGCCGCTACCTTCTGCTAGCCTCATCGCTCACTCGTCATTTCTGCCGTCGTCCAACCACTTGATTTGAAGGCGGCTAAAAGGAACTTCCTCCATAAACTGCTCGCTATGGAAGATCGTTTGATGCCACTGGGCAAACTCATGTGTGTTCTTCTCCATCCAAAGCGGAGGAGAAACATCCAACTGCTTACAAATATCCAGAAGGCAATTCTCCAACTGCTTCACAAAGCGAAGCTCCGGCTCATTTCTTTCGGAGACCAACACATGAAGTGTGTAATTCTCGCGGTACGTTCTGCCTTCCACTCTCATGACTTAGTTGGTCAGCCCCGCAATGGCCGCCCCAATCAAGTTGCTGTTCTCCACTTGCAAGAACTCATTGTAGTACGCATGCTTCTCGTTGATAAAATCCTTCACGTGATAATTGAGCTTATCGCGGAACAACTTCGACTTATAGTACGTTGACCCATCAATCGTGATGGCCAAAGGCCGCGTCGGGTTCATCCCCTTCCCCGTTTGGATATGGAGCGCGCAGAAAAGCATCGCCACCAGCATCGCCGCCCGTTCAAAAATATTATCAATAATAAAGTACAAATGCTCCCGATCAATGTCATTCGCACAACACTGGCTCAGCATACCCGGCCCATAAGGCGCGTAGAGGAATTCGTCTAACTGATAGCTTTCGAGGTCGTGGATTTGGCCAAAGTTCTCCGCAAAGAATCCCGAGAACAGCTCCGAGTTCTCCGCCGCTTCACGCAAAGTATACAGCGCTTGCAAACCCTGATAGCGACCCGAAATCAACTTCTCAAAAGAATAGGTCCCCGGCACATTCGTCGCTTCATCAATTTCTTTGTCAATCGGGCTCAAACTGGCAATCCGATAATCGCCAGACTCCATATTAATAATCGTGTTGCTCAGAGGATTAATCTTCCCCTTCAACTTCACAATCTTTTCATTATCTTCCAAATACGCACTATTCACACCCGTCCCCAAAATGAAACCGGCATTCCCCGAGTACGCCCGGGTATTGGTCTTCGAGAAGCCACCCAAAAGCGAAGCCACCGTATCATTCAAGAGCACAATCTTCACATCCTTCGTGATGCCGCGCTCTTTCAGAATCCCTTTAATGCTCGCCCCAACCAGCGTCCCAATCGCCTGCGGCGCCATCACTTCCTTGCTCAAATTCAGGATAATCCCATCACGGTCCGGCTGAATCTCACAGGCATACGAGAAGCAAAAGCCCACCTTATTACTAAACTCCAAATACGGAATCAAAGCATCCGCCATCGTCCCATAAAACTCATCAAAGGTCATTTCATGATCCGACCCCGGCATTGGGAACTTAATAAACCGCTCCACCTGCGCTTCCATATTCTTATCAAAGGTCACGAGGCAAATCCGAAAATTCGTCCCCCCGGCATCCATCACGATAACCGGCTCCCCGATCGGCACCTCCCCACCCAACGTCAAATACGTCGGAATCATCGGCATCCCATCCGGTTGCGCCACCCCCTCTAGGCCCTTTCTCATATGAAGCAAAAACCTCTCCAGCTCATACTCCAAATCAAGCGAGGAAGC
>CAZCLL010000062.1:6676-14047 GCA_964499555.1 uncultured Fastidiosipila sp. | reverse complement strand
TCGAGGTTTATGCCGGAATTCCGGGCTTTGTCAACCGTTCAGCAGACCCTAATTAAGTAAATTGCGGTTAATTATCAGATCCTATACTACACCTGTTCATAAATGATCAGGTGTTTTTCTTTATGCCAACTTCGGAAACACATCAAGAATTTAAGAAATCCTTAAGGGAATTAAGAGATATTTAATGCTGACTCGGGTTAGTTTTTGTAATGCTTTGACGTACAATATTACGTAATGTGAATGATGAACAAGGTACTTAAACCATAGATTACGTACTGCGATTGATCATTTAGAGCGACGGCCAATTAGAACAATTCGAGGGAATAAATAGAGCGTTCTGAGGGGATTTGGCTAGCGTCATCCGGAGTGCTAGAGCACGTAAAACACAATTGATTACATCAACAAACCCTGTGCGAATTGGATCCATCCCTTCCCGTTTGGCCTGTGGGTAGAGGCGAATGGAATGCCTAGTAATACGAAATGGAATTGATTTTCTAGATCATCACAACAGTTTTGCTTTCGTAGTGCTTGCCCATTTTCCTCATCAGTAACGATCGGAACCTGCACGCTACCCCTTCCGGTAGCGGAGCCGCTCACTTGTTCCATTTGGGAGGATAAAATGGGAAAATCAAAGAACATGCTAAGTCTCGCATTGGCCGTAGCGCTGATGCTATCCGTGGTGATTTCTATACCACACATCATTTTCGCTGCAGCGAATGAATACTACACCATGGTTTCTACCCCTGAATCTGGGGAAGGTTACCTCTTTCTAGCAAATATCAACTCCACGGTTTCGCAAGGTGGCTCGCCTCATGTTGAGGATATGGCCTTGACTGCTCCGGTCTATGGGAACAGTGGAAACCTTGGCAGTACAAGCTTTACGAAAACCGGCGACATCATCAAGAGTACGGATGGTGTGCTTTCGCAAAATGAGTTTACGATTACCCGTGCCGGCAATTCTTCGGACGGTGCGAATTCGGGCTTTTATTTATCTGTTACGAACCAATCAAATGTGTTTAATAAAGGGCATAAACTAACAATCGTTCCGGGAGCTAGTCCTGCACCCATCAAGCCCAGTGTAGAATTTGCAAGTGGCCAAGGCACAATCTGGTATTGGGATGGCACACAATTCTATACCCGATATGCTGGCGCCCGCTACAACTTGGTAGGGCTTAATGCCGGTAGCGATTCAAAGGACTATTCTTTGTATTACAAGAAAGCAACCGTATCTCTTACAGTTGTCAAAGAAGGTGAAATACCTTCCGGCACCAATGTCGATATGAAGCCTCTTGTGCTTTATAACTACGTTGGCAAGTCATTGCCTACAACTACGACTACAACGACCGTCGCTCCTACGACCACGACGACCGTGGCATCGACAACCACAACAACGGTTGCTCCCACGACTACAACGACAGTTGCCCCTACGACCACAACCACGGTCGCTCCGACCACTACAACGACGGTTGCTCCCACGACTACAACAACCGTGGCACCGACAACTACGACAACCGTCGCACCGACCACCACAACCACAACGACAGTGGCACCGACTACCACGACGACTGTGCAACAAACGAGTTCCAGCATATTCCCTCTCGTGCCGACCTCGACCACAGTAGCACCAACTACGACGACCGTAGCTTCTACGACCACAACCACTGCTGAACCGACTACTACAACCACTGCTGAACCGACTACTACAACCACTGCTGCACCAACAACGACAAGCACAACAACGGAAGCTCCGACGACTCCCTCTACAACGGAAGCCGAAAGCACGAGTAGCAATTCTTATCCGACGTCCGTTGCCGGGGATTATGAGACCTACCCCACCACGTCGACTGCATCGACAACGATCACAGAGACAGAGTCAACGACTTCGAGCCAAGTAGATGTAACAGAACAGACAGCTGAACCGACTCTCCCAAGCGACAGTGAAAGCACTACTACGCAAGCTAGTGATACCGACAGCACCACAAGCCAAGAGACCTCTCAAACGGTAGATCCGACTTCGGAAATCGCTGGTGATTACGAAGAAGTGACCGGTGAGACCACCACGACTCAAGCGGAAACGACAGGATCTAACGAAACGACCACCACAGATGCTTCTGCTTCTACCAAGGCTAACAGTGTCACAACAAGTTCTGCAAAGGCCGATGTTCCTTCCACTGGTGAGAGTGGAAACCTGGCAGCCCTGATTGGTGGCATCCTTCTTCTCTTAGGTGCAGCGATCCTCATGATCACGCGTCGCAAATTTCACTAGGAGAATCAGCCGAATTCGCAAAGCCCAAGGTAAAAAACATATAAGCAGAGCGAAGAGCCTAAAGAGTCAAGCATCGACCTTCATATTACGCCTAACAGCCGTCACTCGTAAAAAGTGGCGGCTTTGTTCTTTATCGTTACGTTCCAATAAAGGTTACGACGAAACGATAGAGAAATGGAAAATGCGAGTAGAGCTCGAATTTCTGGAATATGACAATTTTGCGTGTTAGTCAAGTGGGTAACATGTCATGCTGGACAAAACTCTGCGATATGTGAGTTTAACATATTCCCTTTCGCGAATTTTTGTCGCTAGAGGGGCATCCTGAGGAAAAAATGCAGAAATGAGCTGGCTTGGCCGCACTTTTCTTCTCAAAACCCGTCGCCAGCTTGGATATCTCCGAGTTTTGTCCATTTATCATATTATATAAATGATTTGACCCAATTTCCAACTTGCGAATCACTACTACTTGCAGGGTAAGCCTTTTGGGAACACAAAAAACAAGTGACGATAACACCAATTCCATAAACGATCAAAACCAATGCCTCGTTTTCCATTGATCGAACGTTAAGGCACATAATTCTGGAAAGTTCACATGTTTCGGATTTCTTCGAATGGTGAAAGGTGAAGGGGTATTAGGCATCAGCAATCAGCCACTGTCCATCAGTCAATAGCCATCAGCACGAACTTCTGGCCCAAAACCAAGACCAAGCCGCCAACCCCAAAGCCCAAAGCAAAGAAGCTAAGAACCCAAACCACCAAAAACCCTACTCCTTATTACTGAAGCTACCAGGGGAAATGCCGGTGATGTTTTTGAAGGTGCGGATGAAGTTGGAGTAGTCGTTGAAGCCGGAGCCGTGGCAGGCTTCGGTGACGCTTTTGCCTTCCATGAGGAGGGTTTTGGATAAGGCAATTCGTTTGATTAGGACATATTGGTAGATGGTGGTGCCGGTGTTTTTCTTGAAGACGTGGCTTAAGTGGTACTTGCTGATGGCGAGGTCTTTGGCAATGCGATCGAGGGAAAGATCCTCCGTGAGGTGGGTGTCGAGGTAGTCTAGGGTGGCCATCACTTGCGGGGGCATGATGTTTTGCTCGTGGTACGGGGAGTTGTAGTAGACCTTGTTGATGAGGATGAGGAGCTGGATTAAATAGGTGTAGGGCAGGATGTCGGAGCCGAAGTCCGCCATTTGCATCGCGTGGAGTAATTGATTGGCGGTTTGCTCGTAATACTGGCGCTGTTTGAGGTCTAAGGTGATGATGTTTTGGTGGTCTGGCTTTTCTTCCTCGAAGCAGGCGAGGAGGTGGGTTTTCTCGGTGCCCATCTTGCGAATCGTGCTCGGGTCAAATTGAATGACGAAACGTTCGTAAGGGACGTCATGGGAGAGATTGACGGCTTTGTGCACATCTTGTGTGTTGAAGAAGAGAAGATTGCCTTTATTCATGTGATAGCGGGATTTATTGACGAAAAAATCGATCTCTCCATCCATGTAGTAGTAAATTTCATAGTTATTATGGATGTGGAAGTCATCATAATAGTCCTCAGCGGTGCGAAAATGATTGACTAAGATCTTGTCTTCGATTTTTTGGTAGGCATAGTCTTCGGTCATAGTCGTCTCCTAGGCTTTCGCAATTCCCCGTTTCGTGAGTCCCCTCTTCTCGATATTTACTATTTTAACAATATTCAGCGTAGGGAAATCCATATTTAGACAAGAATTGCAAAAAATAACGATTACTCTTTTACCTTCTTTGTTTAGGCCTCCCTAGCGTTTCGAGAGGATTGTGAGAAATAGCAACTTTAGCAATAAAAGAAACAAGATTCGCATGGATTGACACTCTAGAAATTATTATATTTAACAGTACAAAGATATTTACAGCAGAAGAAGTCGTGCAAATTGCTGCCGCGGATTTAACCACAACAGCTGTAAACCATGAAACGACGACATGCACCACAAGAAAGGACAAGAACATGAGTAAAGCAAAAATTGGCGTACAAGCCATGATGTTGAAGGACAAATTTGCCGAATTAGGCGCCTTTGAGACGCTCAAACGCATTTCAGACTTGGGCTATCATGCCGTTGAGATCTCGCAGATCGCCATGACCCCTGAGAATGTCCAAGAAATCCGGCGGGCAAAAGACGAGTTGGGCATGGATATTGCCTCCCTTTCTTGCAATGTGAAGGCAGGCCGAGGCAATGACGATCTGGAAACCCAGTATGACAAGGTCGTTGCGGACTGCAAGGCTTTGGATGTCGATTTGCTTCGGATCGGCATGTTGCCTTTCACCAATATGCGCAACTTGGACACGGTTCTCGAGTTCACCCGCCTGGCCAACAGCTACGCCGAGCGCCTGAAAAAGGATGGCATCGATCTTTACTATCACAACCACCATGTGGAGTTCCGCAAGTATGATGGCAAGTTTTTGCTGGATATTATCGCGGAAGAATGCCCGGACATTGGTTTCGAGCTCGATTTGCACTGGGTGCAGCGCGGCGGTGCCAATCCTGTGGACATTTTGGATCGTTATGCGGGCCGGACGGCTCTCGTCCACCTGAAAGATTACCGTGTGGGGGCGATTTCGGATGAAGCGTTCGCGTCCCTCGATGCGGGCGACGTCGCCGCTTTCTACAGTGCGTTCACCAATGTCATCGAGTTCGCCGAGCTGGGTCAGGGCTCCATGAATTTCAAGCCCATCATCGAGAAGGCCCTCGAGACCGGCGTTCGCTACCTCCTCGTGGAGCAGGACATGCTCTACGGCCGCGATCCCTTCGACTGCTTGGCGGATTCTAGGGATCATCTGCTGGATTTGGGCTACAGCGATCTCTTTTAAGTAGGGCAGACTATGAAAATTGGATTGGTGGGTTGCGGCGTCATCGCTGCTTTACACGCAGAAATTATCAGCGAGATCCCGGGTTCAACGCTAGTCGCTGTGGCGGATTGTGATTTGGCCAAAGCCGCCGCTTTCGCCGAGGACTACAGCCGGAAGTTCGCACCAGCTTCGAGGCCTGCGGAGGCTGTGCACGCCTATGTTTCTTTAGAAGAAATGCTTGAGGAAGAAGCCCTCGACATTGTCCATATTTGTACACCTCATTACCTGCATGTGCCGATGGCCGTGTACTGCCTCGAAAAGGGCGTCCATGTTTTCTTAGAGAAGCCCCCAGCAATCTCGCGAGAAGATTTTGCGAAGCTAGAGAAGGTGAACACGGATAGAAGCCTGGGTTTTTGTTTCCAAAATCGCTACAACGACTGTGTGAAGTACGTACAGGCGGCTTTGGCCAAAGAAGAGACGGGCAAAGTCTTGGGAGCGAGGGCCTTTGTCTCCTGGAGTCGGGGGAAGGCCTACTACGAGGCGAGCCCGTGGCGGGGGAGGCTGGATCAGGAGGGCGGCGGTGTCCTCATCAACCAGTCGATTCACACCTTGGATTTGCTGGTGAACTTCCTGGGAGTCTATGAATGGGCGGAGGCTTCGATGAGCAATCACCACCTGAAGGGGCAGATTGAGGTGGAGGACACGATGGAGGCCTACATCCAGTTTGCCGCGTGCCCGGCGACGTTTTATGCGACGACTGCGTATGCCGTGAATGCCCCGATTCTGGTGGAACTTGAATGTGAGAATGTGCGGATTCGCCTGGAAGGCAATCTGGTGAGCCTGACGTACCGCGATGGGCGACGGGAAGACGTGGATTTTACCGAGGCTTCGATTGGGAAGAGTTATTACGGCAATGGGCACATTAGGGCGATCAATGATTTCTACGCTTCTGTTGCGGAGGGTCGGCCGGCGCCGATTGGTCTGGCGGATGTGCAAGAGACGATGCGGCTCATGATGGATTTATACGATACCGCGAGAGGAAGGGTATAGCCTATGGGGAAGAGAGATTATTTGCTGTCGGGATTTGCCGATGAGATTGACACGGATTTTGCTGCGCAGATTCGCGTGTTGAAAGAATGCGAAATGGACTATTTAGTCCTCCGCAGTGCGTACGGGAAGAATATCAGTGCGTATTCGCTGGAGGAAGCGAAGGGGCTGAAAGCGAAGCTGGATGAGGCGGGGATCAAGGTGTCGTCGATTGGTTCGCCAATTGGCAAGATGGAGATGACGGATGATTTTGCTGCGCATTACGCCCTTTTTCAGCATGTGGTAGCGCTGGCGCACCTGTTTGAGACGCCCTACATTCGTGTGTTTAGCTTCTTTATGCCGGAAGGGGAGGATCCTGCAGTGTATCGCGAGCAGGTTTTCGCCTATCTTCGCCAGATGATTGCTTATGCGGAACAAGAGCAGGTGATCTTGCTGCATGAGAATGAGAAAGCGATTTATGGCGATACGATCAGCCGCTGCGAGGATTTGATGAAACATTTGGGCGGCGCACATTTCAAGCAGGCGTTTGACTTTGCGAACTTTGTGCAATGCGATGAGGATCCTCTGGAAGCCTATCAGCGCCTGAAACCTTATATCGGCTATATCCACATTAAAGATGCTAGGAAAAGTGACCACGTGATCGTGCCGGCTGGCGAAGGGGATGGGCATATCCCCGAGATTATGGGGCTTCTGAAGCAGGGGCATTATGAGGGCTTTTATAGTCTAGAACCACATTTGCAAGAGTTTGAAGGGCTGCAGTCTCTGGAAAGAGAAGGCGATAAGACCACGATCAGCTCAGAGATTACAGACGGCAGAACAGCATTTATGACGGCATTCAAAGCATTTACCAAAATTATGGAGGCATAGCATGAAGAAACTACGAATCGGGATCTTGGGCATTGGCAACATGGGCAGCGGACATGCGTACAACATCGTGGACAATAAGGTGAAGAACCTGGAGCTCACGGCAGTTTGTGATCGCAAAGAATCCAGACGGGACTGGGCGAAACGCGAATTGCCTGACACCGTAGCGGTGTTCGAAAAAGCAGAAGACATGTATCAATCTGGCCTGATTGATGCCGTACTGGTGGCGGTTCCCCATTATGAACACGCCAAGTATGTGATGGAGGCCTTTGATTATGGCCTGCACGCCATCTGCGAGAAGCCGGCTGGTGTGTATGCGAAGCAAGTTCGCGAAATGAATGAGGCGGCGGACAAGCATCCGGAATTGACCTTCGCCATGATGTTCAACCAA
>CAZCLL010000062.1:0-6666 GCA_964499555.1 uncultured Fastidiosipila sp. | reverse complement strand
GACGAACCACGTCTATCGTGCGATGCACGAGCTGGTGCATGGCGGCGGCTTTGGCCAAATTAAACGCGTGAACTGGATTATCACGGATTGGTATCGGACGCAGATGTACTACGATTCGGGCGACTGGCGCGCGACCTGGAACGGGGAAGGCGGCGGTGTGCTGGTGAACCAATGCCCGCATCAGCTCGACCTGTTGCAGTGGATTTGCGGTCTGCCAAAGACGGTGCAAGCACATGCGCACGAGGGGAAATGGCACAACATCGAGGTGGAAGACGACGTCACGGCCTACATGGAGTGGGAGAACGGGGCGACGGGTGTGTTTGTGACCACGACGGGTGACACGCCTGGCACGAACCGCTTCGAGCTGACGATGGAGAAGGGGCAGATTATTTGCGAGCGCGACCCGGAAAATCCGCACCAATCGATTCTCAAGGTGTATGAGCTTGAGGTGAGTGAGCGGGAGTACACCTTCACGACGAAGGAAGGCTTCAGACCGCCGGCAGGGAAGTTTATTGAGGTGGAGACGGATGGCTTGAACCCGCAGCATGTGGGGGTTTTGCAGGCCTTTACGGACCATGTTTTGGAAGGCGCACCGCTGATTGCGGACGGCCGCGCAGGGATTAATGGCGTGAGGCTGTCGAATGCGATGCAGCTGTCCTCTTGGTTGGACAAGACGGTGACGCTTCCAGTGGATGAGGATCTGTTCCTGGCTGAGCTCGATAAGCGTCGTGCGGCTTCTCGTGGGAAAAAAGAAGTGACCGAAGTGGTTTTTGATACGAAGGGCACGTACTAAGGTACGCTGCGGTGCCTAGCGGTGGTGCAGGCTCGGCCTCGTGAGGGGTTGGCCTCGTAGGTGGCCTCGTGAGGTCGAGTGAGCGGGCTGATCTTGGAGTGCCGACTTTAAGGGCGAGTCGGCTGCTGAAGGCGAATCGGCTGCGCCACCAGGCTGGGCACATGAATGAGCCCCGTGTAGGACACGGGTGGAGGTAACTATGGCAGAACTTGCGAAAGCTGAGACATCCACAAAGGATATCTATCATCGCGCGAAACCATGGGAGATTGCACTTTTCTCTCTGAATAACACGGCGAGCAACTTGTATCTAGCAGCGTTTTCATTCCTCTCTTACTATGCGACTGGAATCATCGGGTTCGCGACCGTTACGGTGGCCACGATCCTGGGCGGCGCGCGTTTGTTCGACGGTTTGATTGACCCGGCTATTGGTCTGGTGATTGACCGAACCAACACGAAGTGGGGACGATTTAGGCCTATCATGCTCTTATCGAACCTAGGCCTTGTGCTCTCGTTCCTCTTCTTATTTAATACGCACCGTTTCTCTGGCCCCTTGCTTTATGTGATGTATTTTGCGGCACTGATTTTCCATAAGATCGTCTATTCCTTCCAGCAGACAGTGACGAAAGCCGCCCAGCCCGTCCTGACCAATGACCCGAAGCAGCGCCCGCTCTTCACGATTTGGGATACGGTTTTCACGGCGGTTTTCATGAGCGGATTCACCAGCATGTTTGTTTCGAACTATCTGGCACCCAAGCATAATGGGCAGTTCAACCTGGCTTTCTTCTATGAAATGATCACTACGTACATGATTCTTTCCTTTATCCTGACCGTCTTGGCCATCATCGGTATCAAGCGCAAGGATAATGAGCAGTATTTTGGTACTGGTGAGACGCAGAAAGAAGAAAAAGTTGGTTTGCGCGAGTATTGGGCCTTAATCCGGCACAATCGTCCCCTGGGGATTCTGGCCTTTGCGGCGGCTCTGCAAAAGATGGCGTCGATGTTCACGAGCGATTCCGTGGTCATTACGATTTTGTTTGGGATTGTCTTTGGAAACTATGCCTTGTCCGGACAGATGAGCGTCCTCTTGATCATCCCGAATATCATTGCGGTCTTTGCCTTGAGTAAATTTGCTGGCCAAAAGGGCCTGAAGTCCGCCTATGTCAACAGTAATCGCTTGGCTTTGCTTATCGTGATTGCTCTTGGCATCTTGCTGAACACAGTCAAGGATACACAGGCCGCCTTTGCGGGTGGGATGTGGTCCTCAGTTGCCGGTTCGGCCTTGATTATCCTCTACATGGCGCTCCGCATCTTCATTGGTGTGCCGGTGTCGTTCTCGATTACGATGATTGCAGACATTTCCGATTACGAGACCGTGAATACAGGGAAGTTTATCTCCGGTATGATCGGCACGATTTTCTCCTTCTTGGATTCGATTTCGACTTCTTTCGTTCCGATTCTGATCGGTTTCATTCTGGCTGCTGTCGGCTTCGGGGATGCGTATCCGAATCTGCAGACACCCCTCTCTTCCAATATCATGACTGCTGCGACTATTTTCGTGGTTGGGATTCCGGCTGTTGTCTTGGTGATCGTCTTGATCATGATGCGGTTCTACAAACTCGACAAGAAGACCATGGAAGAGGTCAGCCGTCAGCTCAATGAGAAGCGCCAAGCCACGCAAGCCGAGAAAAGTGAGCAGGCTTAAGTAGGCTTCAAATAGGCGTCGCTAGGCGCTGTAGGGTATGCCGGTCTACGCCCTTGACGTGACTTTCGAGGCTCGTCGCAGACAGACATACTCCCCCCCTCCTCTACCGCAGAACTTTATTTTTGAAGTTCTGCGGTTGTTTCTTTGAGGGCCAAAGCCGGGTGCTGCGGCTTTGGGCGAGGGGGAAAGGCTTGGAGAGACCTGGGGATTACGGGCGCATAAATTCATTTTTGTAATTCTGCGGCGGTTTCGTGCTATGATCATTTGAAACAGAGCGTTTGGCTCTGCCATTCCATGAACAATTGAGTGAGGGAAAACGTATGCGTAAGATCAAGTTAGCGATTTTGGGTTGTGGTAACCGCGGGAAAGATACTTTTGCTCCGATGGCGGAGCAGATGCCGGATCGGCTGGAAATTGTGGCGGCGGCTGACCCGGATCCTGCGAAAGTTCAGGCTATGGCGACACGTTACCACTTGGTGCCAGATCAGTGTTTCGATTCTGCGGAGTCTTTCTTGGCGGCTGAAAAATGTGCTGACGCCGTCTTGATTGCGACGCAGGATCGCCAGCATGTTGGCCATGCGATTGCTGCGCTAGAGAAGGAGTACGACATCTTGTTGGAAAAACCGATCTCGCCGGATTTGGATGAGTGTCGTCGCTTATTGGCTGCTCGCGAGAAGTCGGGGCGGGAGATTGTGGTTTGCCATGTGCTTCGCTACACCCCGCTGTTTCGCAAGGTGAAAGAGCTACTGGATGCTGGTGTGCTGGGTGACGTGGTGAGCATGAGCGCTCTAGAGAATGTGGGCTGGTTCCACATGGCGCACAGTTTCGTACGCGGGAATTGGCGAAATTCGGACCAGACGAGTCCGATGATTCTGCAGAAGTGCTGCCATGATATGGATCTGTATCTTTATTTGGCCGGTAAGAAAGCGGATCGGGTGAGCTCATTTGGAAATACCTTCCATTTCAAGGCGGAGAACGCTCCGGGAGGGGCAGCTTCACGTTGCATGGAAGCTGGTGCTTGCCGCAAGACGTGCCCGTTTGATGCAGAGAAACTCTACTTCGATCATAAGTTGATTGGCTACAATCAGGGGGTGAGAGGCTGGCCTTTGGCGGTGCTTACCCTTGATGTTACGGAGGAGAATTTGCGGGCGGCTTTGGCCAAAGGTCCCTATGGTCGCTGTGTCTATCATTGCGACAATAATGTTGTTGACCACCAAGTGTTGGCGGTGCAGATGACGGATGGCTCTACCTTTAGTTTCTCGATGGAGGGTTTCTCTGGCGAGACTGCCAGGCATGCGCGTTTCCATGGGACGAAGGGCGAAATGACGGTCTATATGGGTCCTGCGGAAGAGAGTAAGATTGAGATTTCGTATTTTACTTCTGAGCAGAAACGCGAAGTGATTTGGGGCAAGGATTTGGCCGATGATTTCTCTGGTCACGGTGGTGGCGACCGGCAGTTGATGGCGGATTTCTTGGATGTGATCAGTAATCCCGGAGGGGCGAGACCTGTGGGATTGACCTCACTGGAACAGTCGATGGAAAGCCATTTTCTGGCTTTGGCCGCTGAAAAATCTCGGGTGAACGACGGAGAGACGGTGGACTTGGCGAGTGTAAGGTTGGCGTGAGTGACGGAGGGTTGAGCCTCGATGGTTGAGCTTGTGGCTGGGGTGTGGTGCCGCTGGTTGGGACGCTTGTGATGACGTGGTGCCGCCGGAAATTGTAAACAGAAATTTACATAAATGTTTATAAACTTTCAATAAGTCACGGAGATTTTACGTGGAGGCTGTACAATGAAAGTAGCGAAAAAGATGCTCTGAAACTGCGGTTCTTGGCGTTCTCTCGTGTTGCTCTTGCTTAGCGAAAGGAGCTTATTATGAAAAATGACGTGTACCAACCTCACAAGTCCTCCCTAGGTAATATTGATGCCAATATCATGGCACTTCTTGCCTACTTAGTTGCAACAGTTATTGGCTGGATCCCCGGCGTTAGCTATGTTGCTTGGCTGGCGCCTTTGGTGCTATTTTTCCTGGAGAAGGAGAGTCGCTTCATTAAGTTCCATGCGATGCAGGCTTTCCTCCTGCAAGCGGCCGGTGCGGTTCTGGGCTTCATCGTTTCGATTATCCTTGGCGGGATCTTGCGCGCGATGGTGACCGATTTCTATGCGGCGCTTGGCGTCATTAGTATTATTGGCGTGATTGCCATGATCGTGTCGATTATTGTGTCGATCCTCGCAATTCTGGCCATGGTGGGTGCCTACCAATATAAGGAGAAACATATTCCTTTGATTGGTGGACTGGCAGAGAAGTTGGTTGATAAGGTGAAGATCTGATTGTTCGTGGTCGCTTCTGTGTCGCTTCGTGGTCGCTTCGTGCAGGGGTTGCGTGAAGCGACTGCGTGTGTGTGGAGATTGTTCGTGGAGATTACGTGCGAAGTGATCTGAAAGTGTTGTGTAATTTCAAGCGGGGCGAGGTGAATCGCCTCGTTTTTTGTTAGAGTAGAGTGAACGATCGTGAAGTGTAGCTTAGGCGAAATGGAGGATGCAAGATGAAGCGGAAATTCACATTTATTGGTGCAGGATCTTTTGAGTTTACTCGTAACTTGGTGCGGGATTTGATGACTTTTGAGGCTTTTCAAGATTCCGAAATTATGCTGATGGATATCGATGAGAAGCGACTTCATTATGCGGAAGCCGGAGTGAAGAAAATTATGGAGGCCGGGGGCTATCGTGCTGAGGTCAAAACGACTTTGGATCGAAGGGAGGCTCTGCGCGATGCCGATGGTGTCTTGATTACGATTCTTCAGGGTGGCGTTGATGTGTGGCGTCATGATATTGAGATTCCTAAGAAGTATGGTGTGGATATTTGCGTTGGCGATACTCGAGGGCCTTCGGGGATTTTCCGTTTTCTGCGTACGGCTCCGGTGATGTTAGATATCATCCGAGATGTTGAGGAGCTTTGTCCTTCGGCTGTTGTTTTGAACTACACGAATCCGATGGCGATGCTAGTCAGTTACCTGCAAAAACAGTCGAATGCCCGTGTTACTGGACTTTGCCATAGTGTGCAAGGGACGGCAAAGATGTTGACCATTGGTCTGGGCGTTTCTCCGGAAGAGGTTACTTATCGCTGTGTTGGGATTAATCATCAGGCTTTCTACTTGGATTTCAAGGTGAATGGCGTGGATGCTTATCCTATGCTTCGAGAGGCGATGAAGCGTCCTGAAATTCTGAATTATGAGCCAGTTCGAAATGAAATGTTTAAGCACTTGGGCTACTACCCGACGGAGTCTTCTGGTCACAATTCTGAGTACAATGCGTGGTTCCGTAAGCGTCCCGATCTGATTGAGGAGTATTGCACACATGGTTTGGGTTGGAATCCAGGTGCATATGGCTACATCTTGGATGAGTATTTGCGCCGTGAGGATATGTGGGAAGCTGAATATATCGATTGGCTCCAAAATGGGACGGTTGACCTGGAGCGAGGCGAAGAATATGCGGCCTATATTTTTGACGCCTTGTATGGGAGTCACACGCCTTTTGAGTTTAATGCCAACTTGCAGAATCATGGTTTGATTACCAATGTGGATTCTACGGCCTGTGTGGAGGTACCGGTTCTTGCGACCCGTGATGGTATTAAGACTTTGGGGATTCACACCTTGCCTCCACAACTTTCGCTGCTGGTTTCTCATTCTGCGAAGATTGAGGAGTTGGCTGTAGAGGCGGCTATCGAAGGGGATCCGGTGAAGGTATTCCAGGCGATTCTATTTGATCCTTTGACTGCTGCTGTTTTGAGCATGCAGGAGATTCATGATATGACGCAAGAGATGTTGGACAAGAATGCGGAGTATTTGGGGTATTTTTCGTCGCTGAAGATTTGAGGTGTTTGGGATTAGGCGATGTTGTGTTAAGGATTAGGAGATCTGGGTGTCGGGTGTTGCGGTGTCGGTAAATTTTCTGTTAGTTTCGGGATCTTTGCGGTGTGAATCGCACGGATCCCGGATTTAATCGAAAATCAACACAGTATTCTGGGTGGTCTTTGCGGTTTGGGTACAAGGATTCCGGATTTAATCGAAAATCAACACGATAATTGTGGTGGCCTTTGTGATTCGGGTACTAGGATCCCGGATTTAATGGTTTGGATGTCAAAACTTAAAAATGGGGCTAAAAGGGCTTGCG
>CAZCLL010000061.1:5527-14103 GCA_964499555.1 uncultured Fastidiosipila sp. | reverse complement strand
GAACAAAGCACTGTGGCTATCAGCCGGATTAACGACCTGATAAGAGATTAGCTACTGTAGCCAACTACCTGCCTCGCAACTTGTTGCCACTAACGGCCATTATGTGTAAGCGGTAGTTATTCTTGTTCGTCCTTTTTAGTAATGGCGGAAGGGACTCTTGTATTGCAGTGGGTTTTACTCGATATCCGCTGATTACAGTTTTTTCGAGGCAGCTAAACTGGCTTTGTACAAGAAAAGTCATCCATCTATTTAGATAACAAGATACGGTGGACCAAAACGGTCGTTGTGCTGTGAGTTACTGGTTCTGTGATCAAACGCTAGGCAAGTTTTGGCAGCCAGTAGGCTATTTCATGGAATTTCGTGAACTATTAATGGACTATCATGAACTTGGCGGTTCATTGATGCCGGGCAAAGGTACTCATAACGGAGCATGTCACAGCACAACGACGAAATCGGTCCAGTGTGACATGTTGTGAATTAGAACGGATGGCTTTTTAGTTTGGAAGACATGAAAGCAGTCGTACGATTTGCTCCTGAGTGGTTGCGGTTGAGGTATGGCTTTGAATAGTCAAACACATAATTACTTATACTGGTCAGAAACTGTCGTTATCCACGGACAACATATTATCTGATGCCAAGGTTCTCATTTATTACCCTTAAAACTCCGCGATGGGAGACGATTTTAAACAGTTTAGGCATTGTTTTCCCAAAAATAAAGGATTAAGTAATATATTAAGTATGGACAACGACAAATCCTGACCATCTTACCATGTTATATACCCACTATTACTCACTTACCACCTTGTAAGCACTATATTCTAAGGGATATCACCCGAACACGAACCGAATACAAGAATTCCTTCCGCCAACAATCAAATGTACGTAAGGATTAGCCGTCAATGCAGCACATCAACAGTGGAACCAATGAACAGCTGTGGGAGAAGGTTGTGGGGCGGCGGCTTTGGCCACTAGATCCACTAGAGCCACTAGAACAAGAATTTCTGCAGCACCCCCGAATTAACAGGGCTATTACAAAGAGGCAAGGAAAGGTATAATCTAGCTAGAAAAAACGAGGATAATGATCACCAGATAGAAAGTGGGGATGGAAAGTTGGCCAAGGATCAAGGTCGAGACATGAATGAGGATAAGAATCAAGCGTCACGTCCGACGTCTTCCGGTGAAGCTGGGAGGCCAGGTTCTGTTTCTGCCAATCGCGCGTATGCCAGGCCTCAGAAACCGGTTCAAGGAGTCCCTAAACCGCTAAGCCAAGATCCCCTGCCACAAGAGCTTGCCCCGAGAAGAGTGTCCCTTGACCAGGGTGCCGATCGTCAGCAGACTGGCCAAGTAAGGCCAGTGCAAAAACCTGTCTATTCCGAAGAAGCGGAGAAATTCCAAACCCAGAGGCTTACGCCAAGTGGCTTGGATCATGGTGGAACGGATCAGGGAAACCATGAACAGGTAAGTAGAGCCCAGAATAGGGACGGGGCCAGACCACAGGCGGCGAAGCCTGCGCAAACGAGACCGATTCCGGAGAAGCTTGTTTCGGATGAGACGAGACGGCAGATTCCTGTCAACGTACCGGTTTCTGACGAAACAATCAAAGTTTCTTCCGATACAGAGGCGGCAAGTTTGCGCTATAAAACTGCGAAGAATGATGCGCCAGCCGTTGTTGTTTCTGCCCGCAATCGCAATGCAGCAGACATGGATACGATCTTCAGAAAAGAAGCTCGAATGACAGAAATTCCCGGGAGTCGCTCATATCCGTCTTTCTTCTATCGTTTGAAGAGAAGAGGACCTGCCAAACAGTATCGTCTCAAGGGCTATGCGAATAAAGAATATGTGAAGCAGAGACGGAAGAGCCAGCAGCGTATTCAGAATCGTGCGAATACCTTTTTCTGGGTGATTATTGTGATCTTGCTACTGATCTTGTTCTATTGGATTGATCCGATTGATAAGATTCAGGAGATCACGCATCTCATGGGGATGTGATCTGCCTCGTTTGGCCTGAAAAAGTTTATTCGCGTATCCTTGCAAAGAATAATCGATAGTTCTTTCAAAGTTAATTCGCAGGCCTTTTCAATGCTTATTCGTTAGCCTGGCTTTCGTCGGCCAAAGGGTTACTTTCGACTGCCTTGTGGAGCTGACTTTCGTCAACATGGGTGTAGATCTCTGTCGTCGCCACGGATTCGTGGCCGAGTATTTTTTGTAGCATACGAATATCGACTTGCCCATATTGGTACATGAGTGTAGCTGCGGTGTGGCGAAGTTTGTGAGTTGAGTACTTTTTTGTGTCGATCCCGGCTTTGGCCAGATATTTTGAGATCATCAACTGGACGGAATTTCTGGCTAAGCGGTTGCCCTGGCGGCTGATGAAGAGGGCTTTTGGATCCTTGGCATGTCTGGGTCGGTCGGGGATGTAGTTTTCAATGGCCTTGAGACAGGCTTGGTTTAGGTAGATCGTGCGCTCTTTCCCGCCTTTACCAATGACGCGGAGGGTGTCTTCGGCAATGTCATCCAGATTGATTTGGCAGAGCTCCGCTAGGCGAAGGCCGCAATTCAGAAACAAAGTGAGGATGCAGTAGTTTCGGGAAGCAAACGCATCCTCTTCAGGATCGACTTCGTGCAAGAGTTTACGGCTATCATCGAGCGAAAGATATTTCGGTTGACGTTTGGGAATCTTGGGTGACTCAAGTTCAGCCGTTGGATCGACCTCGAGATAATTTCTCTTGGCTGTGACGAAGGAAAAGAAGCTTTTTAGTGAGGATACTTTCCGGGAGCGATTGGCAGCCGAAGCTTGCCGCTCACGTGTAAGCCATGACAAAAAAGCATAGAAGTCGGTTAGTTTGATTGTACGCAGATAATTCTGATTGATCTGATCAATCGGGATTTCTGCAATCTCCGTATCTCTGGTCACTTCCCCGCGGAAGTGTTTCAGGAAACGAAAGAAGAGTTTTAAGTCATAACGATACTCCTTGACCGTCAAGGGAGAACGCCCAAGGATGGCTTCCATATAGCCTAGAAACTCTTCTAAAATTGGAAATGTGTCCGTATCCGGCTTCTTATCCCGTGAGGGCATGCGTTTCTCCTCGAATGATTTTGATTATGTTCATTATACGTCATTCAGATTGACTCGCGAATTTAACATTCTTTCGTTAAAATGAACAAGCTTAAACGTTTTCATTTGTAGAAGGATAACGAACGTGAAACATACGAGTGTAAGACAAATCAATCAACCGATCGATCCGGAGGAGAAACTCGCCGAAAGTCCAGTGAACGGATCTTCCGAGTTACAGGATGCGCGTGGGGAAGAGGCAAGTGAGTCGAAACCCACGCTTCGTGAAAGAGCCAAAACGGATGGCAAAGACCTCGTTCAATCCATCCTCCACCCAGAAGCCCATGAAGCACCAGAAGACCTGCGTCTTGATGATGCGTCTTCTTTTGCGCGTTCCAAATTGTTTAACCGCATTCTCAACCTGACCACGATCATCCTCCTGGTCGTTATGATCGTTGGAAGTTTCATCGGCTACCGTCGAGGGATCTTCAGTAGTCAGGAGACCTTGACCAATTTTGTCAATGGCCTTGGCCCAGCTGCCCCCTTTATCTTTGTGCTCATTCAGATTGTGCAAGTGGTCATCCCGATTTTGCCTGGGGCTATCGGCTGTGCGGTGGGGGTGATTGCCTTTGGCCCACTCTGGGGGCTTGTCTACAACTACATCGGTATTTGCGCTGGCTCCATCCTGGCTTTCTTACTCGCCAGACATTATGGGAAGCCCTTCGTCATCAAAATGATCGGCGAAAAAGCCTATAACAAATATATTGGCTGGACAGGAAAAGGGAAGAAATATGAAACGATTTTCGCTATTTTAATTTTCCTGCCCGTAGCCCCAGATGACTTGCTCTGCTACATCAGTGGCATTACGACCATGACTTTGAAGAGATTTACGGCAATCATCCTCCTTTGTAAGCCATTTTCGATCTCACTGTACAGTTTGGGCCTGACTTTTGCGATGACGCAACTATGGAATTGGCTTGTCAGTCTGGGCTAAGCCCTTCCGCTAAAAGTGGAAAAATTTCTCAGCTCTGCTACAATGAATCACACTTCAGAACCCGGAGGGTACTATGAATAAGAAATTACGTGCAGGGATCATCGGCGCAACCGGTTACGTGGGGCAACGCTTCATCACACTCTTAGCGGATCATCCTTGGTTTGAAATAACGAAACTTGCTGCCTCGGGCCGTTCCGCAGGGAAGACTTATGAAGAGGCTGTTGAAGGGCGTTGGAATCTTGAGGTCGACTGCCCAGCGTCCGTTTTGCCGATGCAAGTGGTCGAGGTGACCGCTGAGACGGCTGAGGCATTCGCTGAAGGGCTGGACCTCTGCTTCTGTGCGGTGAACCTACCTAAGGGGGAAATTCTTGTGTTGGAGGAGGCTTTGGCCAAAGCCGAAGTTCCGGTGATCTCGAACAATTCTGCTCATCGCGGCACGCCGGATGTCCCCATGATGATCCCGGAAATTAACGCCGACCACCGCGTCTTAATTCAAGATCAGAAGAAACGCTTGGGTACGACAAACGGTTTCATTGCGTGTAAACCGAATTGCTCGATTCAGAGCTTCGTACCGGCCTTGTCGCCCCTTCGTCCGTTCGGCATTGAGCAAGTTTTTGTGAGCACCTACCAGGCCATTTCAGGCGCAGGAAAAACTTTCGCAACCTGGCCAGAAATGGAACATAACATCATTCCTTATATTGGTGGGGAAGAAGAGAAATCGGAGATCGAACCCCTCAAGATCTGGGGACAAGTGCTTGATGGCAAAGTTGTCCCGGCTCCAGAACCCAAGATTTCTGCGCACTGCTACCGCGTCCCGGTCCAAGAAGGGCATGTGGCTGCAGTCACCGTGAAATTTCGAAACAAGCCCAGCCGTGAAGAGATCCTAGAGGCTTGGACAAGCTTTCAGACGCTCTCCCAACAATGGGGACTACCCTCCGCCCCAGAGTCCTTCCTCCACTATATGGAAGAAGAGAACCGCCCGCAACCTCGTTTAGATGCCGCCGCTGATAAGGGGATGGCGATTTGGATCTCTAGATTTCGCGACGACAATATTTTAGATTATCGTTTCACCTGCCTTTCGCACAATACCTTGCGCGGGGCTGCAGGTGGGGCCGTGTTAACGGCGGAACTTCTCGTAAAGACCGGAGAGATCAGCGCAAGAGCCTAGATAAGAAAGAGACGTAGGGAGAGGACCTTATGGCGGAGAACACCAGCACTGCTTTGAGACAGAAGGTAATGTATTGTCTCTTTATTCGTAATTTCACGCCGGAAGGCACCTTCCAAGCAGCCATTCCAGAACTTCCTAGAATCAAAGCATTGGGTGTCGATTACCTCTTTATCCAGCCGATTTATCCCATAGGCAAAGTGAAACGAAAGGGATCCTTAGGTTCCCCTTATGCCATCCGTGACTACCTAGGGATTAACCCAGAGTTCGGTGACTTTAGCGATTTTCTGGCGTTTGTTGAGGCTTGCCATAAACTTGACCTCAAAATTGTCTTAGATATTGTGTTTAACCACACGTCGCCGGATTCGGATCTGGCGAGTTCTCATCCGGAGTATTTCTACCGCAACAAAAAGGGTGTGCCGGAAAATCATGCCGGCGATTGGTCGGATGTGGTCGACCTGGATTACCGCGAGAAAAGTCCGCTTTGGAACGCCCAGATCAAGGTCTTGCTCCACTGGGCTCGCTATGTTGATGGTTTCCGTTGTGATGTGGGCTCTCTGGTTAATAAGGATTTCTGGCTGGAAGCCAGAGCCGCGGTCGCGAAAGAGAAAGCCGACTTCGTTTGGCTCGTGGAATCGGTCCATAGTAGCATGAAACATTTCTGTCACCGGCAGGGGATCTACTGTGCTTCGGATAGTGAAATGTACCAAGCCTTTGATCTTACCTACGACTACGATATTTACGAGCAGTATTATGCAGCGGTAGATCAGAAGATTCCCCTTAAGGATTTCCTCTTGGCGTACTACACCCAAGAGATTACCTATCCAGCGAATTATGTGAAGCTTCGCATGGTCGAGAACCACGATCAGGAACGGGCAGCTAACTTGTTCGGAACCGGGGCACGCTTGCGGAATTGGACAGCGATGAGCTATTTCATTCCTGGGACTACGCTCTTGTTCATGGGGCAGGAGCGAGGGGTTTCTCATAAACCCTCCCTCTTTGACAAAGATACGGTGGAATTCGCCACTAATGTAGATCTGTCGGCCTATCTCAGCGGTCTGGCTTCCATCAAAAAGGCAGAGCCTTTCTGCCACGGGGCTGTCCAATATGGCGTTTTTGGCTCTGATGTAGCGGTCCTTCAAGTGGATGGCGTCGAGGAGCGCATGTATGGCATTTTTCATTTGGGTGAGGATTCTAAAGGGCTTACTTTGGATCTTTCGGCTGTAGAAAAGGTCTCGCCGGCGATCGAATCCCACGTCGACACCGATCTGGCAGATGGCACGTATTATAATCTGATTACGCAGCAAGATTTTCCGATTACGGACGGCAAGATCCAAACGGATGGGGAAGCGATCATTTTTTCTGTGAAGCGCTAAAAAAATAGAGCCGGCTGAGCGTAGTAGTGACTCTGCCGGCTTTTTTCTTATTGTCTCGAAAGTTCAACATGACAGCCCAAGAGTAGGGAGGCCACCTGTGCCATGTCTTTTTCATCATAGCGCTGATCCATGGGGAGGGAGAGGACCTCGCGATAGATGCTTGTTGAAGCAAAGTCTTCCGTGCCTTCCGGGACATCCGGCCAATAGGCCGTGGTTTTCACACCTTTCTCCAGAAGTTTTTGCTGGAGCCGATCTCTTTCGGGATAGAGGATGGTGAAATGGGAAGGAACCGTTGGTTCATCCAGTACGGGAAAGACAATGTAGGGGGCAAAGTCGGTCGGTAAAAGAAGATCCAATAAAACCTGATAGTTCCGGCGACGCTTGGTCTGAAGGCCTTCAACATCTAAATGTTCCATGAGGTGCACAGAGGCCGCATCTGAGGTCTGGTAAGATAACATCTGGCGGAGCATACCTTCGGCAGCCCAGAATCGTTCGTTCATCTCTTCGGCTGTGGTTTGGTCTGCAGCGCCTTCCAACAAATGGACGCGGCGCCTGAGGTGTTCCTCGTCAGCGGCTTCTGGTGGGAGAAGGAATGTGCCTTGGCGTTTATACGCAACACCTCCGGCGGCAACACCAATCCATTTACGGGCACTTCCGGCTGCGTAGTCAGCCAAAGGGGAGAGACCATCAGCTGAAAAAAGGGAATGGGTCAGGTCTTGGATGATGGTGGCACCGGCGGCTTTGGCCTCACGAACGAAAGACTCGTCGTAGCAGGAGAAACCGTAATAGCCCGCGATGTGGAGGATGTCGAAGTGGCCCAGGAGGGAAGGGTCGAACTGGGGGACCATATTGCGGTCAAAATCGTAGAAGATGAGCTCCATGCCGACCTGGCGGTAGGGGGCCAGGACGGTCTCGCAGGTGTAGGAAGGGACGTAACAACGCTTGCAGGTGTTCGTGTGAAGATAATCACGAAGACAGTAGCCTAGGGCGCAGCGACCGGACATCATGTAAACAGGCTCTTGCAAGCCCAGCTTATGGGTGAACCATGTATTCTTATCGATCATTTGTGGTTCTGGAGCGAAAACGCCACCGATCATAAAAAACCACCTCTCTTCCATGCTTGCAAGTTTACCCTTGTTTTGCAGTAATAAAATCACAAAAAATCCAGACTTTTTCACAATTTTCGACGAAAATTCGTTTTAGGGTACCCGAAATGGGTTTTCCTCTATATAGTAGGAAAATGCTTATCGGAAAATGATGAGAAGGGGTTTTTATGTTCAGATATATCGTGAAACGACTACTGATGATGATCCCAGTTCTGCTGGGTGTAACTTTTATTGTTTACTTCATTCTAGCCGTTTCGCCGGGAAATCCGGCGCTTATTATTTTAGGAGATGGTGCGACACCGGACAGTATCGCAGCATTGAATGCAGAGTTAGGGTTGAATGACCCGTTTATCGTGCGTTACTTGCGCTTTGTTTGGAATGCAGTCCAAGGGGATCTGGGCACTTCCTATAAGAATAGTTTGGATGTCATGGCGATGGTAACCGAGCGTTTCCCAGCGACCTTGTCTTTGGCGGTTGCCGCAACGTTAATTGCTTTGGCGATTGGGATTCCGGTGGGCATTTTGTCCGCGAAGAAACAGTACTCGATTGGGGATTATGCAGCGACGATTCTTTCCATGGTGGGCGTGTCCATGCCGACCTTCTGGTTGGGACTCTTGCTGGTGATGCTTTTTGCCTTGAACTTAGGTTGGCTCCCGTCGCAAGGGATGGCCACAGAGAACTTCGGAGCTTTTTTACGAAGTTTGGTCTTACCAGCGGTGACCCTGGGCACGAGCGTGACGGCAACGATTGCTCGAATGACCAGGTCCTCGATGCTGGATGTGATCCGGGCGGATTACATTGATACAGCAAGGGCGAAAGGCCTCAATGATGGGATCATCACGAGGCGTCACATGCTGAAGAATGCCTTGATCCCGATTATTAC
>CAZCLL010000061.1:4334-5517 GCA_964499555.1 uncultured Fastidiosipila sp. | reverse complement strand
GTGGTGCGATGCTGACGGAGACCATTTTCTCCTGGCCAGGCATCGGGCGCTTGATGATTGATAACATTAAGACAAAAGATATTCCCGTTGTGCTGGGTTGTGTGATTTTCCTTGCGGTCATGTTCTCGATCGTGAACTTGCTTGTCGATATCGTGTACGCTTTTGCTGATCCTAGAATCAAATCACAGTTCCAACGCGGGAAGCCAAAGAAGCTTGTCGTCAAGGAGAAAGCAGGGGAGGTGAGTGCATGAGTCAAGTCGCATCAACAAATTGGGAACCGGAGGAGATTCGGAAGCAGACGAAACAGAAGTCCCTCTGGGGTGAAGCCTGGGTGCGTTTCCGTCGCAATAAACTTGCCTTGATTTCCTTGATCTTCCTTACGATCTTAGTCGTGCTAGCTCTAGCAACTTTTGTGGTTGATCTCGTGACCGGCCGTCAGTTCTACTTAGCAAATGTGGTCAATCAAGATCTGATCCGCCGTTTGGAACCCCCGTCCACGCAGCATATTTTTGGTCTCGATGAGTTCGGGCGCGATATGTTCCTTCGGGTCATTTGGGGCATTCGCTACTCACTCTTCATGAGTGTCATTGCTGTTTTTGTGTCGATCCTCATCGGAGGTACCTTGGGCGCTATTGCCGGCTATTATGGGAAACAAGTCGATAACGTCATCATGCGATTCATGGATATCTTGCTGGCCATTCCTTCGCTCTTGCTGGCGATTGCGATTGTGGCGGCCTTTGGTACGAGTCTGGTCAATGTCTTGATCGCAATTGGGATTTCCTACATTCCGACCTTTGCCCGTACGGTTCGTGCCGCGATTTTGACGGTCAAGGATCAGGAATACATTGAAGCTGCGCGTGCGATTGGGGCAAGCGACCTGCGGATTATTACGAAGTATATTATCCCGAATGCCCTGTCTCCAATCATTGTGCAGGCGACGCTTAGCACAGCAGGTGCCTTGCTCTCGATTGCCGGTTTGTCCTTCTTAGGCTTAGGCATTCAGCCGCCGACGCCGGAGTGGGGAACGATGCTCTCAAACGCTAGAACGTATATTCGTGATTCGTGGCATATCACGGTCATCCCCGGTGTGGCTATTATGTTAACCATCCTTTCGTTGAACTTAGTCGGTGATGGCCTGCGTGATGCCCTGGATCCGAAGTTGAAGAAGTAAGGAGCCCTTTAT
>CAZCLL010000061.1:0-4324 GCA_964499555.1 uncultured Fastidiosipila sp. | reverse complement strand
TATGGCATTACTTGAAATTAAAAATCTTATTATTGAATACCGTACCGATGACGGGGTGGTGAAGGCCTTAAATGATGTATCCTTAACCCTCGACACGGGGCGTACCCTAGGCTTGGTCGGTGAGACGGGTGCAGGGAAGACGACGTTGGCCAAAGGCATCGAACGGCTGATTCCGAACCCGCCAGGTCACATCATCTCCGGCGAAGTGCTCTTAGAGGAACGAGATCTCTTGCAGATCTCCGAAGCCGAGATGCGGAAGATTAGAGGCAGTGATATTTCGATGATCTTCCAAGATCCAATGACGGCTCTAAATCCAGTTATGACCGTCGGCGATCAAATTCTAGAAGTGATTGAAACCCACGAGAACAAGGGAACCGAAGAGAATCAGAAGCGGATGTTTGAGATTCTTGAACTGGTAGGGATTCCGGCAAGCCGCCATAATGAGTACCCACACCAATTCTCCGGTGGTATGAAACAGCGTGTCGTCATTGCGATTGCGTTAGCGTGTAACCCGCGCATCTTGATTGCAGATGAACCGACAACGGCGCTGGACGTGACGATCCAAGCCCAGGTGCTGAGCATGATCCGCACCCTGCGCGAGAAGTATAATACGGCGATGCTCCTCATCACCCATGATCTGGGTGTTGTGGCGCAGAACTGTGATGACGTTGCCGTCATCTATGCAGGAGAGATCGTTGAACAGGGGACGGTGCACGATATCTTCAAAAACATGTTGCACCCCTACACGATTGGTCTTTTCAACTCCATCCCTTCGCTACAAGAGGATGTGGACCGTTTGAAGCCGATCCCCGGTTTGATGCCGGACCCGACAGATTTACCCTCAGGCTGTTTCTTCTCGCCTCGTTGCCCTTATGCTACGGAAGCATGCCATGTCTCTCATCCGCCGATTGAAGAAGCTGCGAACGGCCATCAGGTGCGCTGCTTCAACTGGAAAGAAGTCTTGGAGGCAAAATCATGAGTGAACAACCCTTGCTTCAGGTCCGTGGCCTGAAAAAATATTTCTCTGTCCCGCAAGGTGCTCTCCATGCGGTGGACGATGTGAATTTCGATCTCTACCGAGGAGAAGCGATTGGCGTCGTCGGCGAATCCGGTTGTGGTAAGTCCACGCTGGGCCGAGCCATTCTGCGTCTCCATGAGCCGACAGCCGGCCAAGTCATTTTCGACGGGACCGATGTCACGAAGCTCAATAAAGAAGAGATGAAGAAGCTGCGCCGGAAAATGCAAATTATCTTTCAGGATCCTTTTGCTTCCTTGAACCCTCGTATGACTGTCTTCGAAACGATTCAGGAATCCTTGGTGGTTCAGAAGATCTATGAACCGAAGCAGAAGAAAGAAATCCGCGCAGAAGTCTTGCGCTTGATGGACTTAGTCGGCCTAGCCGAAAGACTCATCAACTCCTACCCGCATGAGCTGGACGGTGGACGCCGCCAGCGAATTGGGATTGCGAGGGCTTTGGCCTTGAAACCGGAACTCATCGTCTGTGATGAACCGGTGTCTGCACTGGACGTGTCGATCCAAGCACAAATCTTGAACCTCCTCCAGGACCTGCAGAAGGAACTGGGACTCACCTTGATCTTCATCACGCATGACCTGTCAGTGGTCAAGCACTTGTCAAACCGCATTGCGGTCATGTACCTCGGGCAATTAGTGGAACTCGCAGATTCCAAAGAACTCTTCCGCAACCCTATGCACCCCTATACGAAAGCGCTCCTCTCCGCGATTCCGATTCCGGATCCGGATGTAAAGAACGAACAGATCCAACTGAAAGGAGAGCTCACTTCTCCGATCAATCCTGAACCGGGTTGCCGGTTCGCCAGCCGTTGTCCCTATGCGGAGCCAATTTGCCGCACCTGGGATTACAAGATTAAAGAGCATGCGAAAGGCCATGAAGTAGCTTGCACGCTCTATGAAGGACAAAGGGAAGACGCACTTGCACACTATCAAGGGCGGATAACCGATACACAATAGGAGGGAAACATACTATGAAAAAGAAATTGAGCCGCTTTCTGTCTCTGGCAGTCGCAGCAACACTCTTCTTGTCTGCTTGTCAGAGTTCTGGAACGACGACACCAGCAGGCACGGGCACAGGGACCGGTGGAGCCAGCGAAACCCCGGCGACCGAGTACAAAGACAAACTGATTTGGGGTCAAGGCGCCGACATCACGTCCTTAGATCCGCATATCGGTAAAGAGACTCCTGCTGTCCAAGTCACACAGCAGATCTTCGATACCTTGACCACATTTGATGATAATGGTGATGTGGTGCCCCAGATTGCTGAATCCTGGGAACAACCAGACAGTCAGACCACGATCTTCAAGATCCGTGAAGGCATCAAATTCCATGACGACACGACCTTGACCGCTGAGGATGTCAAGTTCTCGCTGGATCGCGCGATCGCTTCACCGGGTGTTGCGTACATTGTTGACTTCATCGACACCGTGACTGTTTTAGGTGAATACGAAGTCGAGGTGAAGACCAAGGCACCTTATGGTCCGATCTTGAGAAACCTGGCTGTTCCTTTCTCCGCCATCGTTCCGAAGGCTTATGTTGAGTCGATGGAAGCCGAGGGGAAAGAATTTGCCACCGCACCTGTAGGCTCTGGTCCTTACAAGTTCGTTGAGTGGAGACAGGGCAACAGTGCCACGCTCGAAGCCTTTGCGGATTACTACGCAGGCGCTCCTCTGACCCAGACGCTCGAAATGCGCGTCATTCCGGATGCTGCACAGCGTACCATCGCCCTGGAAACCGGTGACATTGACCTGTCATTTGATATCCAGCCGAATGACATTGCGAAGATCAACGACAACGACAATCTCGTCTACATTCAACCCGATCCGATGACGGTTTTCTACCTGGGCTTCAATACCCAGAAAGCGCCCTTGGATAATCCGAAAGTCCGTCAAGCCATTCGCCACGCGATTGATACCGATATGATTGCTCAGGCCATGCTATATGGGAACGGTTCAAGTGCTGGTTCTCTGGTGGCTCCTCTGGTTTTCGGTGCTCCGGATACCGAGCCTTTCACCTATGACCTTGAACTGGCAAAATCTCTCTTGACCGAAGCTGGCTATGCCGACGGTTTCAGCATCAAACTGGCGGTAAACGACAACCAGGCTCGTGTTGAGGTCTGTAACGTCATCCAAGGTATGTTGCAGCAAATCGGTATTGATGTTGAAGTGGATATCGTAGAATTCGGTAGCTTCATTCAAATGACTTCTTCCGGTGAACATGACATGGCCTACTTCGGTTGGGTTACCTCGACCTTCGACGCGGACTACACCTTCTACTCCTTGATCCATTCTTCACAGATGGGTGCACCGGGCAACCGTGCTTTCTACAACAATCCGGATGCGGATGCTGCGATCATGAAGGGCAGAAATTCCATTGATGATGCGGTTCGTCTGGAAGCATACGACGAACTCGATGACATCTTGCGCGAAGATATGCCATATGCCCCGCTGCTTTACACCTCTGTCAATGCAGCCGCTAGCAACAAGGTGCAGAACTTTGTCGCAGACCCGATCGGCTACCACAAACTGGAAAAAGTCCAGGTCGGTCGTTAATCACTTAGGTAAGCAGAGCGGCAGGCCCCAAAGCTTGCCGCTCTCGTTACAGGCTTGGCAAGAGCGTAGCGCTACACTAGATACCTGTACAACGCAAATTTTCGGAGGATTGGAGCTTCTCGAAGTTCCGATTCTCTGGATTTTTTCATAAGGAGAAGAAAGTATGAGACTCGAAGAAGCCCGTTGGCCCCAAGTAGAAGAATATTTCAAGAACCATGATACCGTCCTCATCTCCATCGGCAGTGTGGAATCCCACGGCTACCACATGCCCTTGGGCGTAGACACCCTGATTCCAACCCATCTACTCAAAATGATCGAAGACAGAACGAAAGTCCTGATGACCCCGGTTCTGCCCTTCGGTGCTTGTGAAACCTTATCCTCTTATCCCGGCACGATCAACCTCGGCAATGAGTTGGTCTATCAACTCCTAGGCCAGGTATGTAACGAGCTCTATCGTCACGGAGCCCGCCACTTCATCATCCTGAACGGCCACGGTGGCAACATCAAAGCAATCGAACGCGTCGGTGTGGATCTCCGGGCCAAAGGCGCCCTCCTCGCCATCTGCAACTGGTGGCTCATGGCTTGGGACATGAATCCAGCCTGGAAAGGTGGCCATGGCGGCGGGGAAGAGACTGCGGCGATTCTTGGCATCAATCCTGACCTCGTCGACAAGTCCCTCTATGGCGGTGACCTCGTCTTAAAGGACGTTTCTCCGGAACTCAAAGCCACTGGCTTCAACT
>CAZCLL010000060.1:13062-14234 GCA_964499555.1 uncultured Fastidiosipila sp. | reverse complement strand
ATACAAATGAAGAAATTGTCCACGATGTTTCTGACAAGCATGGTTACTAAAGCTCAGCCATCTGTCCGAGACAAAGATCAACCTGCCCAAAAATCTGAGGGGTAGACCTTTTAGTGACTAGCCATGAGCTTGGTAGACTACAGCTGTTCCAAGATCCCCTACAACAAGTACCCCAAAACGAGTCCGAAGCCTCACGCTGACTGCTGAAGTTTAGATATCTTGTCATCTGCCCTGCGCATATCTTCAAATTTGTTGATATGCGCAGGAGGGCAAGGGGTACTTGGTGGTGGGGTGCTTGGTGGTGGCTTCGATTGAGGTGTTGCAAAGTGATGGAATGAAAAAACCTGCAGGTCCTGACAAGTGTATCTAGTTACAAAAGAGTTTGGTTACTTCAAATCTCCCACTGATGTTCCCAGTCGCCAAGAATACCATGAATCGACGGATATCGAGTCGAACATTCCGCCAATACAAGTGTTCCGTCCGCTACTCATATAATAAAACGAACAGAGTTACTACCGAACCTTCAATAAAATTACGAGAGTGGCTACCTCGCTGAAGAAACTCGCTGCTAGCTGTGAACTTCCTATGGAGCAGGTAGTCGGATGCGGAAGGAACTCTTACATCGGTCTGTTGTACTGGTGGATATCCACAGCGACTCATGGATTTGGTGCTCCAAGTGATGCTGTAGAGTGGAATGGAATCCTTGCGTTGATTGATGTTTTGGGGGAAGGGACTCTTGTATTCGCTGGAAGTTTCGGATGATATCCGCTGATGATGCTGAGTCCGCTGCACATATCTACAAATTTGGAGATATGTGCAGGCCAGTGGAGTGCTTCAAATAATGTGAGGGATCGGGTATTGGGAAGCTTGCCTAAGTGTCATTAGAAGATATGTGCATCTGAACAAAATTTCCTAAAAATGAAAATATTTCTGTGCATAATGTCCGGGTGTGGTATGATCAGTCATAATACTAGCGATGAGAAGTGAACCGAAACGCCTTTGCGGAAGCAAACATCAATTACACGGATATCAGCATTCGAAAGAAGCGACGAAGTGTAGCGGACATGACCTACAAGTAGCATCGGAACAGCAATCACGCAAATTCACAAGCAGCATTCACGAACCGTAAGTACGCAAGTAAGCCGCAAGTCAGCAGTCAAACAGTCAAACAG
>CAZCLL010000060.1:0-12962 GCA_964499555.1 uncultured Fastidiosipila sp. | reverse complement strand
TCAAGCAGTCAAACAGTCAAGCAGTCAAACAGTCAAGCAGTCAAACAGTCAAGCAGTCAAACAGTCAAGCAAATAAGCCAATGGCCAGAGATCCCGAAGTATACAGCATGAGCGTAGGGGGAAATCCGTATCAAAATGGCTCGAAAAGCGATAGTGAACAAAGTAAGACAGAAATCAATCACAATAGCATTCATAATAGTAAACGAATAACACACTAATTTAGTAGGTTATTCATATTTTTGACATATGTACAATGCATACTTGCCGGTTTTTCCCGTACAATGGGTCTTACATCTTACTGGGTGGCAGCTCATGAAGGGAAGAAACTCGAAGCGGTGCCGATGCGAAGTGACGCAGAAGTAAAGCTTCGCCGATGCGAAGCGACGCGGAAGTAGAGCAACGCCGATGCGAAGCGACGCAGATAGCGAAGCAGTGTCGATGCAGAAGGCGACGATACCGAAGCGGCACTGCGGCAAGGGAGGGACGACTCGTAGGGAGTGAAAACTCATAGAAGAGAAGGGAGAATCTTATGAAGAATGTGAAGAAGATCGTGGCGTTGGCGGCGGCTTTGGCCTTGACAGCCAATGTAGCGGCTTGCAACAACAGCGGTACCAAGGAGCCGGGAGCGGATGATAAAGTTCGCATTGCGGTTGCCGGCCCTATGACGGGTGATAACTCTGAGTATGGGATTGGCTTCTATAATGCGGTGACTTTGATGGCGGAGAAGTGGAACGCGGATGGCGGCATTAATGGTGCTGAGATTGAAGTGGTCCAGTTTGACGACAAGAACTCGCCGGAAGAGGCGGTGTCGGTTGCGAACAAGATTGTCAGCGAAGGAAATATCCATGGGGTGATCGGCCACTTTGCCTCGGGTGTTTCGATGGCTGCTGCACCGATCTATCAGGAGAACAAGATTATTGAGCTTTCGCCGTCGGCATCGCATCCGGATTATTCGGGGATCGGTGATTATATTTTCCGGAATAACACGGTGATTATGCATGAGGCAAAAGCAGCGCTGGATATTGCGATCAATGATTTTGGGAAACTGAACATTGGGATTGTGTCCATCATGACGGACTGGGGTGTGAGCACTGCGGGTGTTGTGAAGGACCTTGTTGCGAAGATGGAGTCGACTGGAGCGAAAGTGGTTGCTCATGAAGAGGTGATTGAAGGCTCTGATGATTATCGTCCGGCGATCACGAAGCTGAATGAAGCAGGTGCGGATGTGGTGATCTCAGTTGGGATGTACAATCTTTTGGCGCCGCTGTCGATTCAGTATAAGGAAGTGAACCCAGATATCAAGATTGTTGGCTTCTCGAATTCGTACAGCCAGCAGTTGCTTGAATTGGGTGGAGCGGCTGTGGAAGGCGTGGCTTTCCCGGTGATTTTCTTCTCGGAGTCTGATGATCCGGATGTCAAGGATTTTGTGGATAGTTACACGGAGAAGTTTGGGGCGCCGCCGAGTGCTTTGACTGCGCAGGCCTATGACTCGGCTGGGATTTATTTCCAAGCGGTGGAGAAGGTTGGCACGAGCGATATGGATGCGCTTCGTGATGAAGTGGGCAGCCTGGAGTACAATGGGGTGACCGGTGTGACCCAGTTCGATGAGCATGGGGATGTGGAGAAATCCTTTACGAAAGTCATTATTGAAGATGGCAAGTTTGTCCTGATGAACAAGAACTAATCAAGTTGGAGGCCCTGCTCATGACATGCACGATGTCGGATGACGGATACGTAAACCGATACGGAAGCGGGTCTTGAGCAGGGTTTCTCTTTAGGTCTAGGAAGAGAGGAGGAGAACTCCAATGCTTTTGCAGCAGTTGGTTAATGGCTTGACGCTCGGCATGACCTATTCTCTTATTGCGGTCGGATACTCTTTAGTATTCGGTATTTTGCGTTTGGTGAATTTTTCCCATGGTTCGGTGTATGCCTTCGGGGCAAATATTATTTTGTTTCTGTATTCTTTGGGTATGGGTATTGCGCCGGCGGTCGGCCTAGGCATTCTGATTACGGGAATCCTGGGCATTGTTGTGGATAAGTCGGCTTTGGAACCCTTGCGGAAGCGGAATGCGGAAGGGATTACTTCACTCATTACGACCATCGGGGTTTCGGCGATTATCACGAATTTATTGATTGCGTTTCTGGGAAGTGAGCGCCGGACGTTTCCCACGATTTTTCCAGCGGGCGATCTTGCGGTTTTCGGATTCCGATTGACCTACACGCAAGTCGGGATGTTTATGATTTCCCTCCTTTTGATGACGGCTCTCATGCTTCTGGTCAATAAGACGAGAATTGGGCTTGCGATGCGCGCTTGTGAGCAGAATATCAAGGCGGCGCGCTTGATGGGCGTCAATGTCAATTTTGTTATCTCCTTTACCTTTTTCTTGGGTGGCCTTTCGGCAGCGATTGCCGGAGCGCTTGTGAGTTCGTATTACAGTATGGCGTATCCGAATATGGGCTATACGGCTGGACTCAAAGCTTTTGCTGCGGCCGTGTTAGGCGGGATTGGCAGCTTGCCGGGTTCACTACTTGGCGGTTTGGTGGTTGGGGTGACGGAAGCCGGTGCGGCGATGATCTTAGGGTCGGAGTTCCGGGACAGTATGGCTTTTCTGATCCTGATTATTGTCTTGATTGTTAGGCCGAATGGTTTCTTCGGCAAAAAGAGTATCAAGAAGGTGTAAGCATGACGAAAGATAAACAGAACCATCTTGAGACGGAGCGGGGGAGTGCCGCAGAGCCAGTGAGCACACAAACTAGAGGGAGCGCCACAGAGCCAGTGAGCGAACAAACTAGAGGAAACGCCGCTGAGTCAGTGAGCACTACGGATCAAGCCACAAAACTAAACCCACTCACCCAGCTTGTAGACCGCCTCACAACGATCTTCGAAGACAAGAAAGTGCAGCTCCTCGCGATCCTGGCAGGCCTCGTCACCCTCGTGATCCTGCCATTTCTTGGCTTCAACTCTTACATTATGAATATCATGGTCAAAGTCATTCTCTACACGATTATGGCGCTTGGCCTTAACATTTTGGTCGGCTTCACCGGCCTTGTCTCGCTGGGGCAAGCGGGCTTCGTGGCCATCGGTGCCTACACGACGGCCATCCTCACGAAAGAGTATGGGGTCAATTTCTTCGTCGCCATGCTGCTTGCTTGCGTCCTGACGGCGCTTTGTGGCTTGCTTCTGGGCCTGCCGACTTTGCGACTCACCGGGACCTATTTGTCGATTATCACGCTGGGTTTCGGCGAAATTGTTCGCACCATCATTATCGTCTGGGATGAGGTCACGAACGGCCCCTTGGGCATGCGCGGGATGCCTTCGCCGGAGCTTTTCGGCGTGCGCTTCACCATGGCCAACAATGGGATCTACTATCTTTCCCTCATCCTCTTGGTGCTCGTGAGCCTTTTCTGCTACATGCTCTACCGCTCGAAGGTGGGCCGTGCCCTGAAGGCCATCAAAAATGACGAGACAGCGAGTATCATGATGGGCGTGAATGTCACGGCCTACAAGGTCTTGGCTTTCGTCCTCGCCGCAGCGATCAGCTCGCTTGCGAGCTCCCTTTTCACGATTCAGCTTGGGTATATCGATCAGAATACGTTCACCTTCGATATGTCCACCATGATCTTGAGTATCGTGATTTTGGGCGGCATGGGCACGATTCGCGGCATGTACGTGGGCTCCCTGATCGTCGTCCTCCTCCCCGAAATTTCGCGCTCGCTCATGGATTATCGCTTCGTGATTTACGGAGCCATCCTTGTCCTCATGATGCGTTTTCGTCCGCAGGGTCTCCTTGGCTGGAAGTCTCGTGCGCCTTACCCTGTTTCTTCGGGGGCCAAAGCCGCCTTCAACGACCGTGTCCTCCTACGCAAGCAAAACCGTGAGGCAGGCGTAGCGAAAGCAGAAGAAAGCGAGGGGTAAACGATGGAAAAACTATTGGATATTAAGGCCATCTCCCTCAGCTTCGGCGGCATCAAGGCCGTTAAGCAAGTCAGTTTGGAACTTCATCAAAATGAAATCGTCGGCCTCATCGGCCCCAACGGTGCCGGGAAGACTACTATCTTCAACATCCTCACCGGGGTCTATAAACCCGACGAAGGCACCATACTCTACAAGAACGAGGAAATTCATCACTTGCGCCCCCAAGAAATTGTGAAGCGCGGCATTTCCAGAACATTCCAGAATATTCGCCTCTTCGGCGATCTTCGCGTCGTTGAAAACGTCATGGTTGGCATGCACATTAGAACCGGCTACACCCTAGTCGACTCGACCTTCCGGACTCCCAAATACCGGAAGCAAGAAGAGGAAAACCTTGCAAAAGCCATGGACATCCTCGACATGTTAGGCCTCTTAGACCAGATGAACGAGTACGCGCTGAACTTGCCCTATGGCGACCAGCGCAAGGTGGAAATTGCCCGTGCCATCGCCACTGGCGCTGAAATCCTCTTGCTTGATGAGCCAGCCGCCGGGATGAATCCCCAAGAATCGGCCGATCTCATGCGCTTCATTCAATCACTGAAGGGCTTGGGCTTCACGGTCCTCATCATCGAACATGATATGAGTGTCGTCATGAATGTGTCCGACCGTGTCTACGTCTTAGATAACGGCGAACTCATTGCCAAAGGCACACCCCAAGAAGTCGCCAATAACGATCGCGTGATCAAAGCCTATCTGGGAGGGGAATTACATGCTTAAGGTCAGAAACCTCCACTGTGAGTACGGCGCCATTCGCGCCTTAAAAGGCATCGACCTAGACGTCCCGGAGCATAGTATCGTCTGCTTGCTCGGCTCGAATGGTGCCGGCAAATCCACCCTCGTGAATTCGATCGCCGGCCTGGTGCCGAGCAAAGAAGGCCAGGTGGACTTCCAAGGCCACGACATCACCAATAAAGATCCGCACAAAATTGTTAACCTAGGCATCAGCTTAGCCCCCGAAGGGCGGGAGGTCTTTCCGGCTTTGACTGTCGAAGAGAACTTGCGAATGGGCGCTTTTATCGTGCGAGACAAACTCAAGATCAAAGAAGGCTACGAGCGCTGTTATGAACTATTCCCTCGCCTGCTCGAGCGAAAGGGGCAGCAAGCTGGTACCTTGTCTGGTGGCGAGCAGCAGATGTTGGCCATCGGCCGCGCCTTGATGAGTAACCCGAAATTGCTTTTGTTAGATGAGCCTTCCTTAGGCCTTGCGCCGACGATTGTCTTGCAGATCTTTGGCCTGGTCCAACGAATCAGGGAGCTTGGGACCACCATTCTCCTCATCGAGCAAAACGCCAATATGGCCCTGCAAGTTTCCGACCACGCCTACGTGCTGGAGAACGGCAAGGTCTCCATGGAAGGTCCCGCCGAAACCGTCAGTAAAGACGAGCGAATTAGAAAAATATACTTAGGCATTTAAACGGCAAGAAAGGAAGCGCATATGAAGAAGATTATGAATGACAGTAATGACGTCGTCAGCGAGTGTTTACAAGGCTTAGCCAAGGTAGACCCTTCTCTGGTCTACGTACCCGAGCTGGAAGTCATCGCCAAACGAGAGAAGTCCGGGAAGGTGGGTATCGTCTCGGGCGGAGGCTCCGGGCACGAGCCGGCCCATGCTGGTTTCGTCGGCGAGGGCATGCTGGACGCTGCTGTAGCGGGCAATGTGTTCTCCTCGCCCAGTCCGGACCGCATCATCGAGGGCATCAAGCGAGCCGACAGTGGCCAAGGCGTCCTCCTGGTCATCAAGAATTATTCGGGCGACATCATGAACTTTGAGCTCGCCAAAGAGCTGGCCGAGATGGAAGACATCAAGGTCGAGGCCGTGGTCGTCCGTGATGACGTCGCCGTGGAAGAGAGCACCTACTCCACCGGCCGCCGCGGGATTGCGGGTACCATTTTCGTTCACAAGATTGCGGGGGCCAAAGCCGCCACCGGCGCCTCTCTCGCAGAAGTGAAGGCAGCTGCCGAGAAGGCCATCTTGAACACCAGAAGTATGGGCATGTCCATGTCGCCTTGCATTTTGCCGGCGGTTGGGAAGCCCGGCTTCACTTTAGGCGAAAACGAAATTGAAATCGGTATGGGAATACACGGAGAGCCTGGCGTCAAGCGGACCGAAATGATGCGTTCGGCGGCTTTGGCCAAAACTTTGACGGACCATATCTTCGAGGACATGGATTTTGAGGGGGCGGAAGTGGCCTTGCTGGTGAATGGGCTGGGGGCGACGCCCTTGATGGAGCTCTACACGCTGAATCATGACGTGCACAAGATTCTGGCGGAGAAGAAGATCACGGTGGTGAAGAACTTGGTGGGGAATTATATGACTTCGCTCGACATGGCGGGCTGCTCGATTAGCTTGATGAAAGTCGATGAGGAACTAAAAGAGCTGCTGCTCGCCCCGTGCAAAACGCCGGCGCTGAGTCAATGAGGTGAACCATGGCACTTGTGATTGATGCGAAACTTTATGTGCAGTATTTGAAACGGGCTTATGCGCGGATTCATGAAAAAGAAGACTATATTACGGAGCTGGACCAGGCGACCGGCGACGGCGACCACTGGTCCAATATGGACAAGGGTTTCACGAAGATCGTGGACCAGGCGGAGGTGCTCGAAGGGAAGAACCTGGGCGACCTCTTCAAGCAAGTGGGCATGACCATGATGTCTGTGGTGGGTGGTTCGTCTGGCGTGCTCTATGGGGGTGCGTACCTTGCGGCCTCGAAGACTTTGGCCGGAAAAGAGGAGGCGTCGCTAGCGGACCTCTACACGGCGCTGGAGACGATGCTGACGGATATGATGAACCGCGGCAAAGCCGAGCGCGGCTGGAAAACCATGATTGATGCCTTGGCTCCCGCGGTTGATGCCTTCAAGGCGGGGCTCGAGGCCGGGACCGCGGAGGCCGACCTTCTGGAAGCCGTGGCTGTGGCGGCGGAAAATGGGGCGGAGGCAACCCGTGAGATGGAGGCCATTCGCGGACGGGCGAATTATCAGGCCAATAAAGGTGTGGGCCACCTAGACCCTGGCGCGGTGACGATGGCGTACCAGATTCGGGCTTTGGCGGACACCTTGCGCGAGGCGCTGTAGAGGCTGTAAGGGCTGACCCGCTAATGAGTAGGAATGAGAGGACAGAGGCAATGGCAGAAAATAGACGCGAACTACTCCTTCGCGCGATGAAAAATGAGGAGACGGAGCGGGCTTTATGTGGTTTCTGGCACCACTTTGTGGTGGGTGAGGACCAGTTCCGTGGGCTGGAGGAGCCGGAGATTTTAGACCGGGTCGTTCAAGGGCACAAGGACTACTATGAGCTGGTTCAACCCGACATGATGAAGATCATGAGCGAGGGTTTCTTCGGCTATCCCCCGATTATGGAGAACGATTTTGCCTCGGAAGACGACCTGCTGAAGATTCGTGCCCTGGGGCCGGATCATCCGTGGATTACGAAGCAAGTGGCGCATGTGAAGCGCATTTCGGACCTGTTCATGGATGAGGTGATGTGTTTTTATAATGTTTTCTCGCCTTTGCAGTGGATCCGGATTCGCTTCGACTTCCTAGACCTCACGTACGACCGCTTCGTGGCCTTAGCTGAGGCCTACCCGGAGGCCATGCTGCAGGCGGGGCTGGAGATTCAGAAGGATATGACGGACTTGGTGCGTCAGCTCTTTGCGGCCAAAGCCGTCGACGGCATCTACTACTGTGTCCAGAATGTGCAGAGTGAGCAGTACGACCTCGAGACCTACCAGCGGATTATTCGCCCGACGGAGCTTCCTTTGTTGGAAGAGGCGAATCGCTTGTCTGATAAAAACATCTTGCATATCTGCGGCTATGCCCACCATACCAACAATTTTGACTGCTACAAAGACTACGAGGCACGCATCTATAACTGGGCGGTGCACACGGAGAAGGTGTCTTTGGCCGAAGGGAAGGCCTTCTTTGGGGGCGCTTGTGTCTTGGGCGGTTTCGATAACAATCCCGGCACCTTGATCGATCAGGGGAGCCCGGAGGAACTCAAGGCTTATGTAGAAGGCTTGATTGACGAGAATGGCTACAGCGGTTTCCTGGTCGGGGCCGACTGTTCGATTCCGAATGACATTGATGATCGGCAGGTGCGCCATATAAGGGACGCTTGCCACGAGCTAGTAAAGGAGAACTAAGTTTATGTCCGAACGCAAAAAGGTCTTTCAACAATTTCTGGAGCAGGAAAAAGTAGATCGGGTGCCGGTGGCTTTTTGGCACCACTTTGTTTCCTTTCCGAATCACCACATGGGGATCAAGGATCCTGAAGTCTTAGCGGCTGTGTATGAGGGGCAAAAAGCCTCCTACGACGCCCTACCCAATGATGTGCTGAAAATCATGAGTGACGGCTTCTTTGGCCACCCGGCCATGGTGAAGGCGCCGATTACGACCGTGGACGACATCCGCGGGATTGAAGCGGTGGGCGCTGAAGACCCATGGATTACGGAGCAAGTGGCTTATGTGAAAGCGATGTGCGACTATGCGAAGGGGGATGTCCATACCTTTTATAGTGTGTTTTCGCCGTTGCAATATGTGCGCTTGAAGTTCGAGGAATACGATGAGGATTTTGAGAAATTCTGCCGCCTCTTCTTCGAGGACCCAGAAGCCATGACGGCTGCGGCCGGCCGGATTGCCGAAGATGTTCTCCTCCTGATCGATGAGCTCTTTACGAAAACGAGCGTCGACGGCATTTACTACAGTGTGCAAGGCGTGCAGGATGAAAGGGCCGACCGGGCCTTCCACGACCGCTACGTCAAACCTCTGGACCTCCTGATCATGGAGCGCATCCGGAAGTATACAGACAATATCATCATCCATATTTGCGGCTACGGGCATTACACTAATCACCTCGAGTGGTATGTGGACTACCCGGCCAAAGTCTATAACTGGGCGACCGAGACGGAAAAGGTGACTTTGGCCCAAGGCAAAGCCATCTTCGGCGGCAAAGCTGTCCTGGGTGGCTTCGACAACAACCCGGAGTCCATCCTCTACAACGGCAGTGAAGACGAGATCAAAGCCTACACCCGCCAAATCCTCGAGGAAGCCGGCACCACTGGCATTTGCCTCGGTGCGGACTGCACCGTTGCGGAAACGATCGACCCGGAGCGGATTCGCTGGATTGGTGAAGCCGCGGCAGACTTCGTGAGGTAAGTCGCTGGCTGTGGTGGCGGCTGGCCGACTCTGGCCGCGATGGCCGTGATGGTGGCGATGGCCGTGATGGTGGCGGCTGGCTGACTCTGGCTCTAGACAGAAAACTATGTTTAACGTAAAGCATGAAAAAAACCAAAAACTCAGCGAGACCGTGTATGAAGGCATACTGGCCGATATCATCTCTGGAGAAATCCGCCAGGACTTCATCATCACGGAGAATTGGTTAATTGAGAAATACCAAGTCTCGAAATCGCCGGTTAGGGAGGCTCTGAGCCAGCTCTGCAACGAGAAGCTCCTGACCAGCCTGCCTCGCTATGGCTACAAAATTGAGACCTTCGACCAGGCCTACTTACAAGGGATTATCCGCTTCCGGCTGAATCTGGAACCCGTCTACCTGGCCTACTACTTCCAGACCATCACACCGGAAGACATCGAGCGCATCCGTCGTAGCATAGTCAAACTCGACCGCGAGATCATCCGCACACCCATGGATTATTGGAAGCAGACCAGTCTTTTCCACCTCCAGCTGGCCTACTCTTACCACGATCAGTACTACTACGAAGTCCTGAAAAAGGCCCTCGACAAGCAGCTGATCACCTTCTCCATGCTCTACTGGCACCGCTGGGGCTCCGTCATCGATGCCCGCCTCACCGACAATCACAGTGCCATCGTGGATGCCATTGCTTCGGGCGAGGTGGAAAAAGCAGTCTTCTTGCTCCAGCAAGACATCAAATCGTTTTAGGTTTCGGAGGGTGAATTCATGGATGAATCTACTAAAAACAATTTCCGCGAAATTTTACTAGCCGAGCTGATCCCGGCCTTGGGTTGCACCGAGCCGATCGCCATTGCCCTGGCCTCCGCGCGCGCTCGTGAGGTCCTGGCTTGCCCCATCGACCGGATCGACCGCGTGGACGTCCACTGCAGCGGCAACATCGTGAAGAACGTCAAGGGCGTCGTTGTGCCGAATTCTGGCGGCCTCCGCGGCATCGCCATCGCCTCCGCCATGGGCATCACCGGAGGGGTCGCAGACCTAGGCTTGGAGGTCCTCGGCCAGCTTACTTCCGCTGAGGTGGCCAAAGCCGCCGCTCTCGTTTCGTCCGGGAAAGTGCATACGATCTTGGTTCCAGACGAGCCGAATCTCTACCTCCGCGTGGAGCTATTTGCCGGTTCTGACCACGCGTCGGTCGAGATTAAATACGACCACACGCGCATCAATCGGGTGATCAAAAATGGTGAGATCTTGCTTGATGCCAAGATCAATTCCATTGACCATTCTGTTATGGACACCTCTGGGTTGTCAATTGCCGGGATCTTGGCCTTTGCTGACGAAGTGGTTTTAGACGATGAGCTTCTGCGTGTTTTGGACCGCCAAATTGCCTACAACTCGGCCATTGCGCAAGAAGGCATTACCCATCCCTATGGTGCCGAAATTGGCCGCACCTTATTGGCCAGCGGCGACCCATCGGATCCGCGTACAAGGGCGAAAGCTTACACCGCCGCTGGCTCTGACGCCCGCATGGGCGGCTCAGCCTTGCCGGTGGTGATCAATTCTGGCTCCGGTAACCAAGGGATGACTGTCTCAATTCCCGTCATTGAATTTGCCAAAGCGCTCGAAGTCAACGAGGAGACCTTGTATCGCGCTTTGATCGTTTCCAACCTAACCGCTATTCATCAGAAGCGTTTCATTGGGAAACTGTCCGCTTTCTGTGGGGTAGTCAGCGCTTCTGCCGCGGCCGGCGCAGGCATTGCTTACCTCCGCGGCTTCTCTTACGAAACCATCGCTATGATCATCACCAATGTTATCTCAACCATCGGCGGCATGGTCTGTGACGGGGCCAAAGGCTCCTGCGCCTCCAAAATCGCCATGGGCCTCGACAACATGCTCATGGCCATCCACATGGCCGAAAACGGCCGCACCTTCCAAGCCGGTGAGGGCTTGGTAGGCGTTAACGTCGAAGAAACCATCCAAAACATCGGTCGCATGGCCCGACACGGCATGCGCGCCACCGACATCGAAATCTTGCAAATCATGACCGAATAGCTGGCTGGTCTGTCGGTTGGTGCAAAAGAAGTAAAAACTTGTAAAGGAAACAGAAACTTGTGGCGGCGGCTTTGGCCGCAGAATACTTGAGGGGGTAGGAATGACACAGGCAATTTCGGAGAAGTTTGCGGCCTTGGATGCCCTGATTGGGCGGACTCCGCTGTTGGAGATTTCGATTCGTTACAAGGGCAGGCCGGGCAAAATTTATGCGAAAGCCGAACACTACAATTACACAGGGAGCATTAAGGATCGCATTGCCTATTACATCCTGTACAAAGCTTACCAGGACGGCGCGCTGGTTCCGGGGCAGGCGATTGCCGAGGCGAGTTCCGGGAATACTGGGATTGCGTTTTCGGCTCTTGGTGCGATGCTGGGGCACCCGGTTACGATTTTCTTGCCGGATTGGATGTGTCAGGAACGCCAAGACCTGATTGCGAGCTTTGGGGCCAAGCTTCGGCTGGTGACCCGAGAGGAGGGTGGTTTCACCGGCTCTGTTCGCTTGGCCAGGGAGATGGGGGCTTCGTGTGGGGCTTTTTTGCCGGAGCAATTTGCGAATCGCTATAACACGGAGGCCCATTTTTCGACGACAGGCCCTGAGATTCTTGAGCAACTGACGTCTTGGGGCCTGTCTCCGGACTGTTTCGTTTGTGGTGTTGGGACCGGCGGTACGATCATGGGTATTGGGCGCTACCTCAAGCTTGCCTGTCCTGATGTCAAAATTGTTGCTATGGATCCTCTGTCTTCGCCGACCTTGATTACGCGCGGGGAGAAGGTCGGCCCCCATCGAATTGCGGGGATTGGGGATGAGTTTGTGCCCGCCATCATCGACTATGAGTGTTTGGATGAGATGGTTCTTGTCGATGATGGCGACGCGATCAATATGGCGCGCCGTTTGGCTTCTGAACTGGGTTTGGGTGTCGGCATTTCGTCCGGCGCGAATTTCTTGGCTGCTGTGAAGATGATTGATTTTGAGGCGGCTTCTGGGGCGGGGTCTGGGGCGGGGGCTTCTGGGGCGGGGGCGGTGGCTGACGAGAAGAGGACTGATCCGGTTGTCGTTACTGTTTTTGCTGACGATAACAAGAAGTATTTGTCGACCGATCTGATGAAAGAGCAGGTTTGTGGGGTGGATTTCCTGAGCCCGCATATCGAATTATTGGGCATGCGGGCGATCCGCTCGTAGATTGGGTTGTTTGTTGTTGATTATTGGCTTTTTTTGGGTGTTTTTTGGGTGTTCGAGAGGCTAGCAACTCTTTGTTTGGTGGTGGTTTCGTTTGCTGACCTTGTTTTTTGCGATTAGTAGACAGCAAGATGTGCAAATGAGTAGATAACTTATTAACATGGTCAGAATTTGTCGTTTTACATATTTACCATATTACCTAAGCCTTGCTTTTCGAGAAAACAGCTCCCAAACAAGTTCAAAAAACTCCGTTTGGGGGTCAGTTCCGGGAAAAGCCACTGGTAAATAATATGTTTTACGTGGATAACGACAAATCCTGACCAGTGTAAGATGTTGGGCATAAAGAGAGCGGCATCATTTCCAGATTTAATCGAAAATCAACACGATATTCTGGGTGGATTTTAGCAAGAAGGCTCTGCTATTCCAGATTTAATCGAAAATCAACACGATATTCTGGGTGGACTTTGACAAGTAAGCTCTGCTATTCCAGATTTAGTCGAAAATCAACACGATATTCTGGGTGGATTTTAACAAGCAGGCACTGTTATTCCAGATTTAATGGTTTGGGTGTCAAAACTTAAAAATAGGGCTAAAAGGGCTTGCAAGATGTAATATGTTGT
>CAZCLL010000059.1:14016-14296 GCA_964499555.1 uncultured Fastidiosipila sp. | reverse complement strand
ACCAGTGCAGCCACAGCTTCAAGCAATGGGTCAGGCGGCGCTTTCCAAAGCTCGGTTTCCGCTTTCTCAAACTGCCATATCAAGCGGTCAGCATCCCGTCGAAGATGCAACCGCTGGTCTTGTTGGTCACGCCCGGATATATCCAGCGTAGCGGCATCGCTGGTACGCTTTTCCTTCTGGAGCAGGAACGCTCCATCGGCAGCGCCAAGTAAGCCGTTTGTGCCGGAAATCATGTCGAACTTGTCCTCCGCCTGTTGCTTTCGCGTGTGATGCACCAGCA
>CAZCLL010000059.1:0-13869 GCA_964499555.1 uncultured Fastidiosipila sp. | reverse complement strand
TCGCCCAAAGCGTGAAATGCAAATTTTCCGTACTATCTGTGCCATACATGCGGAAGAGACGCTCCTGCAAGCGCTTCTCGGTATCCTCCAACGCGAGGTAAAGCACAGTACCCTTTTTCACTTCATAATCCCAGAGCTTAACCCCCATGCTGACATGATAAGCAAGCTGTGCCATGAAGAAAGATTTGCCGACCTTGGGCGCACCCACGAACAGATAAGTTCCAGAGTACAGCAGACCGGCTACGATGGGAGGTCTGCTGTCGTACCTCAAAACCGAAATTTTCATTGATTTCGGCAGAATCATCTGCTATACTTTGGTTAGTATTTTGCGAAATCGGCTGTCCTCCATCTGCGCCAACAGATGGGTTTTGGACAGTCGTTTTTTCTTCAAATGGCATCCGGCTCCTCCTTCATCCCATCCATAATGGCGGCAACCATGTGGATTGTGTCAAGTAAATCCTCATCCACCGAACCGCCAGAGCCAATGCGTTGCAACTCTGCCAGCACAGTGGCCAGTTCATTGCGGAGAGCCTTATGCACCCTCGGATTGCCCTGCACTACCACGGAGCGGTCTTGTAGCCGCCGGATGATATAATCCTGTTTGGTGAGACCTGAGAGCCGCACGGCGGTTTCAAGCTGCCCATCCTCTTCGGGCGAAATGCGGAATGCCACAGTCTTATTGCGCCAGCGGCCTTGTCCATCGTATACTTTTAATGACATATTATTCACTCCTTCGTTGTAGCTTGAAAATCAAGCTGAGTTGCCATTTCCTTTTGCTTCGAGGGAAAAAGATGAGCGTAGCGGTAAGTAATATCAATGCTCTCATGCCCCACACGGTCAGCAATCGCCAGAGCTGAGAATCCCATATCAATCAGCAAGCTAACGTGGCTGTGACGAATATCGTGGATTCTGATGCGCTTTACCCCGGTCGCCTTGCTGCCCCTATCCATCTCATGGTGCAGATAATGCTTGCTGATGGGGAAAATGCGGTCATTGGATTTTGCGCCATAGAACATTTTGATGTAGTCCTGCATCTCCTGAGAGAGAAAATCCGGCATCAGGATTTTGCGGTTGCTTTTCTTGGTCTTGGGTGTGGTGATGATGTCCTTTCCTTTGAGCCGCTGATAAGATTTTGAGATGGAGAGTATACCTCTTTCAAAATCGAAGTCGGAGGGCTCGAGGGCTAATAGCTCGCCTACCCGAATGCCACACCAGTAAAGCACCTGGAATGCATAATACGACATGGGTTTGTCCATCATGGCATCGGAGAATTGCTGATATTCAGCCTTTGTCCAGAACAGCATCTCCTTGCGTTCCTCCATCCCCATATTGCCAGCCTTTGCCGCTGGATTTAGCCGCAGGTCATAGTAGCGGACTGCGTGATTGAAAATGGCGCTGAGCTGGTTATGAATGGTCTTGAGGTAGGTTGCTGAATGGAGATTGCCTTTGGCATCCTTTGTAGAGCGAATCTCATTTTGCCAATCAATAACATCCTTCGCCGTAATCTCGCATAGCTTGCGTTTGCCGAAATAAGGCAGGATTTTCTTCTGAATGATGCTCTCTTTGGTGAGCCAAGTGTTCTCTTTCAGGCGAGGCTTGATGTCCTTCGTGTAAAGCTCCACAAAGCTATCAAAGGGCATCTCTACATCGGCCTGTTTTTGCTGTAAAAACTCGCGCTCCCATTCAAGTGCTTCTTTCCGAGTGGCAAAGCCTCGTTTGCACTTCTGCTTGCGTTCCCCCTTCCAGTCGGTATATCGCGCCATGACATACCATGTTTTTGTGTCCTCGTTTTTGAATATTGGCATAGTCAATCTCTCCTCTCTTTGATCGAATTGTAGAATTTCTCATAAAAGAACCTGCGGTCAATGCGTCCGGCAATGACGATGCAGCCCTTTTGCTTGAGTTCTTCGTTGAGCTTGCGAATGAGCTTGTAGGCGTAAGGCTCCGACACATCCAACGCTTCTGCAACCTCATTTACCCGCATGAACATTTTTTCGGCCATTGATTATCCCCCTGTTTTTTATTTTCTCAGACATACCGTAGGTTCTGCCCCCTGCGTCCTGCGGCAGCCCACGCCACAGGTTTCGTGTCGGGGTACTTTCTGAATCGCCTCCCGATTTGCCCGGGCGATACATGCCATTACCGTGACATGCGACGGTTGGCTTAACTATATTTATTTAAGTCGTCTTCATTATACTTAACTTATTCCGTTAAGTCAAGTGGTTTTCATATAAAACTGAAACTTTTTTATTTAAGTTGTTCTTGCTATTCTTAAACTTATATGCTATACTCGTGCCAGGGGCAATTTTCTACGAACAGGGGATATGGTTATGGCTATTGGTGAAAGAATCAGGTTTATCCGCAATCTGCGCGGCATGACGCAGAAATATCTTGGAATGGCCATCGGCTTCTCTGAAAAGACGGCTGATGTTCGCATGGCGCAATACGAATCCGGCGCTCGCTCGCCGAAGGAAAATATGACTGCTGACCTTGCGAAAGTCTTGGATGTACGTCCAGAGGCTTTGGCTGTCCCTGATATTGACAGCGATATTGGCCTGATGCACACCTTGTTTACGCTTGAAGACTTGCGCGGTCTGACCGTCGGAGAAATTGACGGCGAAGTCTGCTTGCGGCTAGATAAGTCCAGAGGTATGAACTATATTAGGATGCGGGATATGCTCAACGCTTGGCAGCAGCAGACCGCGAAACTCAGCGCTGGGGAAATCTCCAAAGAGGAATACGACCAATGGCGGTACAACTACCCCAAATTTGACACCTCACAGATATGGGCTAAGGTTCCATCACAAGAGCTTAGCGATTCCATCATAGAAGCCCTAAAAGACGAGAAATAAACACCCTTTTCGGAACAGAAAAAACGGTCTTGCTGACAGCGAATCAGCAAGACCGTTTTCAATGGATAGAGCAGTGGCAACAGAATGGCAACAGGTAAAACACCTGCAAACCACCTGCGGCACAGAATAAGTGCCCAAATGCTCCTGTTATCAAACTGTTATCAAAAGGCAAAAAGAAATCCCGGAAAGCCGCTTAAATAGCGAGTTTCCGGGATGGTTTTACTTATTCCCACTCGATGGTGCCGGTTGGCTTGGGGGTGAGGTCGTAGAGGACGCGGTTGACGCCGGGGACTTCGTGGGTGATGCGGTCGACGATGCGAGCCAGGATCGGGTACGGGATTTCCTCGATGGTGGCGGTCATGGCGTCGACGGTGTTGACTGCGCGGAGGATGACGGGCCACTCGAAGGAGCGTTGGTGGTCTTTGACGCCGACGGACTTGAAGTCCGGGACGACGGTGAAATATTGCCAGACTTTGGGGGCGAGGCCGGCTTTCGCAAACTCTTCGCGCAAGATGGCGTCGGATTCACGGACGGCGGCTAGGCGCTCGCGGGTGATGGCGCCGAGGCAACGGACGCCTAAGCCTGGGCCCGGGAAGGGCTGGCGATAGACCATGTTTTCGGGGAGGCCGAGCTCGGTGCCGACGGCGCGGACTTCGTCTTTGAAGAGCATTTTCAAGGGTTCGACCAGCGCAAATTGGAGGTCATCAGGGAGACCACCGACGTTGTGGTGGCTTTTGACGGCCTTGACGGTCTTCGTGCCGGATTCGACGATATCGGGGTAGATGGTGCCTTGGGCGAGGAAGTCGATGCCTTCGAGTTTACGGGCTTCTTCTTCGAACACGCGGATGAATTCGCCGCCGATGATTTTGCGCTTCTCTTCCGGGTCAGTCACGCCGGCCAGTTTGTCGAGGAAGCGATCTTCGGCGTCAACATAGATGAGGTTCACGCCCAGTTCCTTGCCAAAGACTTGCACCACTTGTTCGGCTTCGCCTTTGCGGAGGAGGCCGTGGTTCACGTGGACGCAGACAAGATTGGGGCCGATCGCTTTGGCCAAAAGTGCCGCCACGACTGATGAATCCACACCGCCGGAGAGTGCGAGGAGCACTTTTCGCTCGCCGACTTGCTCACGGACCAGCTGGATCTGATCGTCAATGAAGTTGGGCATGTTCCAAGTCGTTTCGGCGCCGCAATCACGGAAGAGGAAGTCTTCAAGAATGCTGTGGCGATCGGCCTTGTCGTCCGGCCAGGCGAGTGTATCGTCGTGGTCGACGGCCAGAATCGGCAGGTCGGATTCGTAGATCTCGTCTTTCGCATCGATGGTTAGGCCGTCGACCAAGCGGTTAGGTCCGCCGTTAAGGATGACACCTTTCACGTTGGGTAGGGCCTTCAGCTCGGCCAAAGTGATGTCATGCGGATGGATCTCACTATAGACGCCGAGTTCACGGATCTCGCGCGCGAGGCGTGAGTTATCATTGCTGCCCAGATCAAGAATTACAATCATATCTTGTTTCATCTTTTTTTCTCCTCCAAATTGCCTGTGCTCATGCTAGCACAAGTTGAACCACCCGGTCGATTGGCAAGCTGCCCCAACGTAAAAATCTCCCCGCCGAAGCAGGGAGACTCGTTGCAAATGCTTACCAACCGTTACCAACCACGCATTACCAACGGTTGCCAATGGTGGCTGGCGGCGGCTTTAGCCAAAATACTTGTCGAGGGTTGCTCTGACGGCACCGGGGCCGGCGATGAGTTCGACGAAGTAGTTCTCTGCCAGTTCACCAACGCCTGCCTCATAGAGGTCGACGCCGAAGATGACCTGGTTTTTGAAGATCTTCTGCGCGGCTTCACGTGCAGCTGCTTCGGAGCCACCGACGGTTACCTCGGCCAAAGCCGCCTGCATCTCCTCCAACATCGGATCCGGGGAAATTTCCATGGTTTCGCCTTGGTCGTTGACGCCAAGTAGATAACGAAGCCAACCGGCATGAACCAGCGGAATGGCCTTCAGATCATCAACGGAGAGGTCAGGGCTTGCGACGTATTCCTTGATGGTTTCGCCGAAACGAATGGCGAGTTTCTGGGAGGTATCGGTCGCAATGCGCTGCGGGGTGTCTGGCAGGTAGGGGTTCGGCAAACGCTCGGTGAGCACTTCGTTGAGGAAGGCTCTCGGGTCGACGATGCCCGGATCGGTCACGACCGGCATACCCTCGACTTCACCGATACGGGTGACGAGATTGTTGAGGGCTTGATCTTCCATTTCGGAGGCGATGGACGGGAAGTCCAAAAGGCAACCGTACACCGCGAGTGCGGTGTGGAGTGGGTTGAGGCAGGTGGTGACTTTCATCCGTTCGAACTTGTCGACGGTGTCGCGATCGGTGAAGTAAACGCCTGCTTCTTCCAGCGGCGGACGGCCATTGGTGAAGGTGTCTTCAATAACTAAGTACTGAGGGACTTCGGCGTTAACGTAGTTGGCGGCGTAAGTACCGGTTTCTGTGACGACAGAAGCGGCGCCTTCGATGCCGGCATTCTCGATCATCTGGCCAATTTCCGCAGTCGGGCGTGGGGTGATCTTGTCGATACAGGAGTTCGGGAAAGCAACCACATCTTCCGCACGTAAATAATCGATGAAGCCTTGGTCAACGAAGCCATTCGTGAGCCAGCCTTTGGCCACCGTAAGAATGGAGTCTTTGAGTTTCGCACCGTTGTGGGAGAAGTTATCCATGGAGACCAGGGTCAAAGGCTGCTTGCCTGCCTGGTAACGTTGGAAGAGGAAGAAAGCCACGAGAGCCATAGTGTTCTTCGGATGAACGGGGCCATCTGCGATGTCGCCTAGGACTTGTTGGGTCAACTCACCATGGATGTCGTGGATGGAATAGCCTTTTTCCGTGACGGTGAAGCTCAGCATTTGAAGCCCTGGCTGACGGAAAATCTCGTTGGCGCGACTGAAGTCTGCTTCCAGGCTGAGATCCAGGCCATCGACCAAAGAGGCATAAACTTCTTTGTCCAATGTGCCGTCTCTGTGCATCTGTACTTGAACGGTCATATAGTCTGCACCGCCCATGACGTTCTTCAATGAACTGCCGTCAAAAGGAGCCAGTGCTACGATTCCTTTATCGGTGAGGCCTTCATTGAGCAGTTTCTGCTGCAATGAAGCGATGAAGCCGCGGAAAATATTACCGGCTCCGATATGTAGCCATGTCGGATTGATAATGGTATTCTCGCGAACTGCCTCGACATCATACTGAGGGATCTTAAAACCGGCTTCTTCCCAAGCTGCGGTGTTCTTGAGCCCTTCATAATTTAATTTGACCATGTGTCACGCCTCCTTTTGCGTCCGTGCGATTCGCTTATGTTGGTCGCCTCTTCGGGCGCCTCGTGCGAATGCATTTTTGTGCATGGCTATGGTGAGCTATGCAACTTGCCTTTTCTTGTTGAGAAGAGCTGTTTCCCTTTGTTTCTGCGTCGTGTCGTGTCGCGGCGTTCCGTGTCGTGTCGTGGCGCTTCGTGTCGGGCGGAAACAGCTCTCCTGTGTTTGATTTGTCAATTAATAGGCTTTTGCATTTCTTTGGCCGTCGTTCTTCGCAATCGCTTCCCAAAGGCCATTGATGTAGGTGGCGCCCAACGCTCTGTCATAGAGACCATAACCGGCACGTGCCTGCTCGTCCCAAATCATACGACCATGGTCCGGACGGATGTAGGTTTCCGGCGTAGTCTCGTAGATGGCTTTCACAATTTCGTAGAGGTCCAAGCTGCCGTCCGAGGACAGATGCGCAGCCTCACGGAAACGACGATAGCCCATGTACTTCACGTTACGGACGTGCAAAGCGGCAATACGGCCGCGCTCACCGAAGTGACGGATTGCTGCAGGAACGTCGTTGTCCGGATTGGAACCTAGTGAACCAGTGCAGAGGCAGAGTGCGTTTGCCGGGCTGTCATGCAGATCACAAATGCGATCGAACTGCTCAACAGTGTGGGCGATACGAGGTAGGCCAAAGATCGGCCATGCTGGATCGTCCGGGTGAACGGCCATACGTACACCAACTTCTTCACAGACCGGAATGACCTGATCTAAGAAGTATTTGTAATTCTCCAGGAGCTTCTCCGAGTCTACGCCCTTGTACTGCTCAAGAACGGAATCTAGCTCCGCCAAACGATCGGCTTCCCAACCTGGAAGCTTGTAACCGCCGGACTTGGCCTGTGTGGACTCAACGATATCTTGGGGAGTCATGCCCTTGATTTCTTCTTCGTCATAGTAAAGAGCGGTCGATCCGTCTTCGTTCTCTCTGGCCATGTCGGTGCGTAGCCAGTCGAAGACGGGCATGAAGTTGTACACAATGACCTTGATGCCATGTTTAGCCAGATTTCTGATGGTCTGCTTGTAGTTCTCAATGTACTGTTCACGAGAAGGTTTGCCGAGTTTGATGTCTTCATGGACGTTGACACTCTCAATTACTTCTACTTCAAGGCCTGCAGCGTTTACGTGTTTGACGTAATCGGCGATCACATCTTCGGGCCAAACTTCTCCGGCCGCATACTGATCCAAAACGCCCATCAAACCTGTCATACCGGGGATTTGTTTGATCTCTTTCAGGGATATACTGTCGTTTCCCTCACCATACCAGCGGAATGTCATCTTCATAGCAAAATCTCCTTGTTTTTAACTTTTGCCGTGGGGAACGGCATACATAACTACGTAAATTATAGCTTGCTTCTGGCTTTCTGTGTGTCAGAAATTGGGCTTTACTTTGCAAATCTTTGGTTACTTCGGGGGACTTTTTCCCCATGGCCAAGATTTGCTGGGATTGGTTTCACTATAGTCCGTATGAGAAGTGGCGGCAGGCGGCTTTGGCCTAGGGAGTGGGGTGACACTTACATTGCGGCTAGCTCGGCTTCGACGGTTTCCTCGGTGGCTTTCATGGCGTCGAGGGTTGCTTGTAAAAGTGCATCCAGCTCCCAGCCCAGCAACGTGGCACCATTGGCGATCACCTCGCGGTCACAGCCGGCGGCGAACTTCTTGTCTTTGTACTTTTTCTTGAGGCTTTTGAGTTCCATGTCTGTGGTGGACTTGGAAGGGCGCATGAGAGCGGCCGCCCCGATCAGGCCGGTCAACTCATCGCTAGCATAGAGGATTTTCTCCATTTCGTGTTCCGGCTCTGTGTCCACAACGATCCCGTAGCCGTGACTTACGATTGCGTGAACCATGTCCTCGCCAATGCCGGCTTCGCTGAGAAGCTCCGGCGTTTTCTTGCAATGCTCCTCGGGCCACATCTCAAAGTCCAAATCATGAAGGAGGCCGACGGTTGCCCAGAAATCGGCTTCGTCTTCATAACCTTTTTCTATGGCAAACCAACGCATGACGGCTTCTACGGTTAGGGCGTGGCGGATGTGAAAGTCTTCTTTGTTATACTTTTGGAGTAGGTCTAGAGCTTCTTCTCGGGTTAGATAAGTGTCTCGCAAGTTGGTGTCCTCGTTTCTTGTGGGGTGGTTGGTGATTTTGTGTTTGATTTTGTATGTGGTTGTGGTTCGTTTCTGTTTTTCGTTGCGTTTGTTGCGCAGGCAGGCCACTTTTGGGCTCGCTGTGTCTTCTATTGTACCCCAAATAGATGATTTGCTTGTTAGGTGAATGCGTTTGGGTGTGATGTTGTGGGGATTGGGGGGGTGGGGGGGGATTCGATACCGATTCGCTGCGGCTGGATGCCAATTCGCTGTGACGGACTACCGATTAGTTTCCATCTCATGGCGCTTGACTGAAATGTGATGAGAATCTGCTCATTTGAAAGGCGATATCAAATTAATCGGGAGTTTTTGCAGAACATAGTTCGTGGTTCGTAGGCATAACTTATTATGTTGGACAAAACTCGTCTCGATCCAACATCCCCCTTTCCAGTATGAATATTTTCAAGCGGAAAAATCATGATTTTAGCTTAATATGTTTTTCAAGCATAGATTTTGAGAGGCAAAATTGCCCGGTTCGACGCCATTTGGGTCAAAAAATCGCTCAAAACCACTGGGCAAACAGTTTTTCGGCACTTGATCTGGCCAGGCCTCTTACTACATACCTAGATATCAAAAGCACAGCGACGTTTTTTGACCAACCATTACTTATTATGTTTTGGCTGGACACCTTTCAGCCATCAAAAAACCTTCCGCTTCAACGAAATTCTCTGTTTAAGTAAAAAATCGTGCCCGAAACTCTCCAGACACGAAATTATGCGTTTCAGAAACTCACGAAAGCCTTAGCAGCGAGAAAAGTTGGGGAATTTCTCAAACTCATCGTTTCTCGCCAGCCAGCAAACCGCGCAAGCCAACCGCGCCAGCGCTGCAGCCAACACCCCAACCTCAGCCCTTCACCACCCCTGTCAACATCAGGACCAGCAACACAGCCGCCAGAACCAAACGGTACCAAGCAAAATATTTCAAAGGCTTTTTCTTAAGGAAATGCAAGAACGCTTTGACCACCACAAGTGCAACAACAAACGAAACCAAGCATCCCAAAACAAATGCCACAATCTGCGTCGACGTAAAGGCGCTTCCAGCAGCTGTTCCGGCAACCGTCGGATCGATAAAATACTTCAGCAAACTATAGCCCGAAGCGCCAAACATAATCGGGATCGCCAAAAAGAAACTATAGTCCGCAGCCGCCGAAGTCGTGAGGCCGGCGGCCCAACCACCCATAATCGTGGCCGCCGAGCGCGAGAAACCAGGCCACAAAGACACACATTGCGCAAAACCAACGATCAGCGACTGCTTCACCGTAATTTCGCCCACATCGTCTATTGTGTTCCCTTTGGCCACCTTTTCCTCACCGAACAGCATCAAAAGCGCACCAACAGCCAAGGCCACCACCACCGTCGGTACTGAAAAGAGGTACTCATCAATCGCATCGCCAAACAGCAAAGCCATCACAACCGCCGGCACGCAACCCAAAACCCAGATCAGCATGAAATGGCGCCCGGCTTTTTCGCCCGTAAAGAACGACTTCAGCACCTTCCAGATCCGTGGCCAATACAAGACCAGCACGGCTAAAATCGCCGCCAGCTGCACCACCACCATAAACATCTTATTAAAAGCATCCGACTCAATATTCATAAGATCTGACGCTATAATCAAGTGCCCCGTCGACGAGACCGGCAAAAACTCCGTCAGCCCCTCAACAATCCCCAGCACAATCGTCTTTATAATGTAGATAATATCCATTTACTCCGCCTCTTCCCGCTTTGCCATTCGTTCCAGCCTCGTCCGTGCACTGCAGCGAACTAAACTTGCCCAAGCAACTACTCCGCCTCTTCCCGCCTGATAAATAAACGAGGATTACTCGCCGACGCCTGGTCAAGCGCAATCAAAAACTTATCTGCGTAACTGCCTAGGGTATCTTTCAAGCGTCCCACATGCAGGAGCTCCAAGGTCGTCGCCTGCGAAATCTCCATCAGGCAATCCCACAAAGCATCCAAATTCGCCCCATAATACTCCGGTAAGTGCATTTCACTCAAGAGTAGCCAGTGAAGTCCCTCTCGGTCCGCAATCCCCTCGAAGTCCAAGGTAATATACCTCATCCAAGCCTCCTAGTCATAGAGTTTCGTATAACTCGCATAGTGATCCGACGTGTAGTAAATGAGCCCATCATTCGAATAAACCAGTCGCTCCGCATTCCGGCGGCCCCCATAATAATTCACATCCGCCTCATAGTATTGACGTCCGCGGCTCTCCGGCAGCAGCCCCTCACGATTCCCGAAGCGGTCGCCCCCAATCGTCATCTCGTCCGTCACCTCCCAGAGATTCCCCTCCTCCGGCACCCAGCCCAAGTCGTAGGCCTCCGCCTTCGTCAGGTAATTCGGGGGCAGCTCCTCAAACAATTCCAAGTAGAGCGCGACATCCTCGTCGGTGCGGTAGCTTTGGCCAAAGACGACGCCCGCCACTTCCGTCCCCTCAACCCATGTCGTGGGCCCGCTTGTCTGCTGAGGTGTTGTGGTTTGAGCAATCGGCACCGTCGTTTGCGAGGAAGGTGGCACAGCATCATTACGGCAAGCAGATGAAAAGACCACCCCCAAGGCCACAAGAACAGCAAGCCAAAGAGGCGTTTTCTTCATTCTCTTTCGTGTATCAGACATGAAAACCTCTTCTCACGTATAATCTCTGTTATCTTACTCCAACGGAAGCCAAATTACCTTATTTGAAATGAGAATGTAATGTCAGCGTCAAACAAGCCCTCCAAAAACTCGCGCGAAAAGGCTCAACAAGAAGCCAAAGCCGCCCAAGACGCCCGCTTCGAAGAGAAACGGCAGCGCTACATTGCTGAGCGCCGCCGTTATACAAAAGGCCGCAATCGCGCCTTTCTCATTGCCATCGTCCTGATCGCCATCCTGCTCGTCATCGCCATCCTCGCCGGTTGGTAACCGTTGCCAACGCCGCAACGAGTTGGTAACCGTTGCCAACGGCTGGCCAGGCGACGGCTGGCCGAGCGACGAAAACCCTGCCAACAAAAACCAGATTCAATTAAATCGCACAAGCTGCGGAGGCAAGTTCTCCAAATACTCCCCACGCACAGCGGGGACATAGAAAGTCGCATAGGTAGTAGACTTCTCCAGACCCTTTCCATCCAGATCAATCTTCATCCAATATTTGTAATAAGGCAAAAACTCAGCATCAATCGCCGATGTACGATACATCAACTCCACATGCCCAATCTGCTCATCCGTGATCACCTGATCAGGTAAATACTCGTAGACAAGCCGACCATCAGGCATCTCTCGTGCGCCAAGCGAAGTATAGAAGGCCATCGCCTTCAGTTTCTGTCGGGCCTCCGCCTCCGAAATAATCGGATAATCCCCAATCATCTCCACAGCCCTCGGATTCGGCCCCGTTTTTATGCGAATGAGCCGATTATCCTCGGTCAAGGTGAACTCATATTGCCCAAAAGAATAGTACAACAAGGCCAAATCTGGATCCTCTGAGCTCTCAAAAGCATAATAGGTTCTCTGTGATTCCCCATTCCACTCATACCAGTCACCAAAAGAAAAAACCGGCTCAACAAGCTCAGCGTAGAGTTCCGGAAAATGTTCCGTTAGATAGCGATAAACATACGCAGCCCGTGTTTCCTGAACCAAAAAGGTCGATTGAGCCACATCCTTCTCATCCACAAGAAACAATTCTTCTGGCAGCGTCAGCGGCTCATCAAACGTAAACCACCCTGTTCCGTCGCCACGCAAATCGATTAGGCCAAGCGTGGTGGCTGCTTTCACCCCGTAAGACAGCACGGGCTCAGCCGGTTTCCTTGCAGGAATCTTCGTGAAGGTCAGTTCCAAGATTTCCGCTCCGACACTTTGGGCCAAAGCCGCCGTCCTCCGCCCCAGTTCCTCATCGCTATAGAGTACGGTCTCCCCGGCCATACTATAGAAGGCAAGATTCTTATAAACTGGTAAGCTTGTAATCGCAGCGGCTGATCTCCAAGGATTACTCGTCTTCAAATCCTCTGGGTTTTGCGCCTGATATGCTTCGAAAGCGTAGCCATCGTTTGCAAACATGCCACGCAAAAGCGGTAACTCCTCCGGCCTCGCAACAAACCAAGTCGACTCAGTTGTCGGTTCAATAGGGTCAGACGACTCAGTTGGTATACTTGGTTCTGTCAACTGCGAGCCTCCATGCGATGCAGAGGAAGTTGTGTCGCTAGGAGGAATCACCACCGGCAAATTGGGATCCTGACCTGAATTTTGAAACAAGTTCCACGCCAAAGGAAGCAAGAGCGCAAGCACAGCCACCGCGGCAAGTACGCGGATTGCTGGCTTTCGAATAGTTTGCATAAGGATTGAGTACCATACTACACTTCCGGCTGATACAGGCGGGAAGGCGGCTTTGGCCGACTCAGGAACAGGCTCAGGAGCTAGAGCAAAATCCTCAGAAGAAATCGCTTCCTCAACGAAGCGGCCATCGATCTCACCCATAGCCTCAAGAAAAATCGCAGGTTTCATTAAACATACCCTCTTTCTCTAAGTATTTGCGCAGTTTCGCTCTCGTGCGGTGGAGTTTGGATTTCACGTTGCTTTCGCTGAGGGCGAATCGCTCGCTGATCTCGCTGACGGATAGCATGTACCAATAGCGGCAGACGAATACTTGACGGTCGGCTTTGGCCAAAGTTGCCAAGAAGCGATTCAAACTCGACGCAAGTTCCTGCCGCTCCAACTCCTGTAGAAGCTCATCACTAGGCCCACCAACGGAAGCTAGCGTCGGCTCCAGCTCATCGAAAATAACTTCCAAATTGTGATCGCGCTTCTTGGCGGTGCGCTTTCGCAGTCGGTCAATGGCGATGCGCCGAGTGATCTTCCTCAGAAACGAAGACAGTTTCTCCGGCCTATGCGGCGGCATCGCTTCCCAAGCGGCAAGCCAGGTATCATTGACACTCTCGTCAGCATCTTCGGCGTTTCGCAGAATTTGGAAAGCAATCGCAGTACAGTAGCGCACATACTTTTTACTCACCGCATCGATTGCTTGCTCGGATCGCGCCCAAAACAAATCGACGATTGCGTGATCGTCCAAAATCTGGGCAGGTGACCCTCCCCGCAGCGATTTCGACTCGGCAGTCAACGCCACGTGCATCTCTGGTATCGTCTCTTGTTTCGTCAAATGATCGTTCATGATGAGATTCGCTTTCTTCCATCGGATCCCAAGTATCTGCTTCGTCGTTTCGTTTCTGCTTCCCCGTTTCGTATCTTCTTCGCCGTTACGATTGATGTGCCTGTCTCGACTTACCCTGTCTATCTCTACTGATTATCCTTGATCTATTCGCTTCTCGCTTCTCGCTACTCGCGAGTCTCCGTTCCTCGCGTCACAAGAGAAAACTCCCTTCACCCATCAAGTCGTAAACAGGTGGCGCGAGGTTGCATGTGAGCCTCACAGATGTGAAAATAAAAAAACCACCTCCGAAGAAGTGGCTCTTAGTACCTGAATCGTGTAAAAGCTTACGCTCTGGTGACTGCACCGGAACGGAGGCAGCTGGTGCAAACGCTCATCGTCCGCGGTGTGCCGTCCT
>CAZCLL010000058.1:3743-14362 GCA_964499555.1 uncultured Fastidiosipila sp. | reverse complement strand
AGAAGGTTATACCCTATTATTAAATGAAACTTTTAGATGTTACATTGTACTAGCGCCACTCATCCCTTGACCGCACCGGTTCGAAGTCCAGCGACGAAGAACCGTTGGCCAAAAATAAATACCAAAATATTGGGGATCATGGAGATCACGGAACCCGCCATCAATAGCGGCCAGTTGGTTGATTGCTGCGACTGGAAGGCTCGAAGCCCTTGAGCCACGGTGGTCATCATGGGATCATGCAAGTAAATTAAGGGACCTAAATAATCGTTCCATGCGAAGAGGAAAGAAAACACACCCACGGTGGCCAGAATTGGCATACAAAGGGGGAGCATGATCTTGACCCAGATCCCGAAGTAGCCGGAACCATCAATTTTCGCCGCCTCGTTGATCTCTCGCGGAATACTACGGAAGAATTGCTCGATCAGGATAATATTGCCAGCGCCTCCCCCTAACCAGGCCGGCAGAATCAAAGGGGCATAGGTCCCTACGAGGTTCATCGCGCTGTACATTTTATAGGTCGGAATCATCAGGATGGCTTGCGGCAACATCATCGTCAGAAGCATCAATTGATAGGCAAAGCCTCGCCCCGTCCAACGCAAGCGAGCAAAGGAATAGGCCACCGCTGCTGAAGACAGCAATGTCCCGAGAACGGTCAGCAAAGTCACGTACGTACTATTCCGAAAATAGCGGGCGAACGGCACTTGGCGGAACACATCCAGGTAGTTTTCCCAACGCCAAGCCTTCGGTATCAAACGATCCAGGCCTCCAGCAGAGGTCATCATTTCCGCTTCCGTTTGCAAGGAGACGGAAAACATCCAGACAAAGGGCAGGAGGAAATAGAGGGCAAAAATCAAGAGTGCTAGAAAGACCAGTGTTTTCGTGCGTCTCTGCTTCCAGGTTCGCCTTTTCTTCGCCACCTGTAAAGTATCTGTTCTATCATGATTCATCCTTCACCCCTCCCTTCAGTAAGATGAGGTCGAAGCCCCCGGCTTCAAGCGTCTGCACGAGTCCTGTTTCTCCAATGGGCAGCCGCTCGCCCAGAAGACCTTGCGGCGTCAAGCGATACGCTTCGTCATATAGCCCGGCTAGCCAGCGGAAGGTATAGGAAGTCTCATCTTCCACTGAGAGATTCCGCACCCCAAGCCTGAGCCCCTCCTCCGTTTGATCCAGGATTTGTAGAACGGCGCTATCCGAGGAGAAGTCGTACCAGGTCTCATCCAGAACCCCCAAACTCCAGGTCGCAAGCAAGGCATCCTCGCCGCCTTTGGCCAGCTCATCACACTCTTTTGCCGTCAAACGCTCCGCCAGCTTCACACGGAAGTCATAGTGCAGGCGGCCTCCGAAACTGGCGTTAAAATTCGTATCCCAGTAGTTATTCGCGAGCCAGGCTAAAACCAGTGGTTTGGCCCCTCTCGCTACTTCCTGGCTTTCCCGGCCAAAGCCGAAGCCCTCCGGCTGCAGCAGCGGGGTATCGGGTGAGAGCAGAAGGAACGTTCGCGCCTCATCTGAGACTTGGTAATAGCTGTCCAGCGTCAACCAATCCTTGCTCACTTGTCCTAATTGATCAGCTTCCAGAGACACCGGCAAACCGGCTGTGTCGAAGCGAGCCGTCCAGCCTTCTTCCAGATCAGTCGGGAAAGTCAGATAGTAACTAATCGGCGTCACTGGACTTACCGTGTCGAAGAGGACAGATACAGTGATCTCATCTGATGCCGCTTCGAAACGAAGGTCAATGATGATCTCCTGACACGAGAGTTCCTCTTTCCAGACTCTGCGCAAAACGAACGTTTGCGTATTCTGCCAGATCTCCATACGGCTTAGTTGCTGCGGAATCTCCCGAACCGCTTGCCAATTGTGATTCCAAACAGACTTGCTGAGGTTTCCCAGCATCACATCACGAGGGAAGAACGTTGCTCTTGTATTCGCCTCTTCCTCTCCTAATTGTTCACGAACAAGAGAAGCGAAACCGAAAGCACCACCCTCTATCGCTCGTCCCCCTTGCGTAAGTCCAAGAATTCTCCCGCTCATCCCATCGACACGTATACGAGAAGAGAAACAAGTGACTTCTCGTATTCTCGTTTCGGTAGAAACATCACCCGATGAAAAGTCAATTGTTTCAACACATTGCAAAGGATCATGTAAATCGGATATTTCTGCGAGCGTAAAAGAACGTCTGGAAAAAGCAGGCAGGTCAATTGCAGACTTCAGATATGTCACAGGCTTCTCGTCATAAGGTAAGATTGATTTGATTCGAAGCGCTTCCAGAGAAGACTCCGCCGGATCCTCAACCCAAGCAAGCGGAAGTCGCTTCGTAGAAACCGCATAGGGACACGGATTATAGAGGCTCACGTGCACCTTAGGATCGGCAAGGGAGAAGGTTCCGGGTTTCTGGTTCAGCGTTTCCAGCGCAGAGCCCAAGGCATAAGAGGCGAGCGCCGAGGCATCCCAAGCTAAGTGATCTTTATGAACCCGTTGGGCTTTTGTCATCTCTTTACCTGGATCGGTAATGGCCTCCGAAGCTCCCCAAGTATGCTCAGCGAAGAGCAGGGCTAGATCCGCTGCTTCCTCCAAAGCACGCAAGGTTTGTGGGCTTTGGGGCGCAATCGTCGAAAGCCTTTTTGTTTGCTCGATCTGCCGTAAAGCAGCCTTATGAATGCGGGTCTCCGCTGGCGTGCTCCCGGCTCCAAAATTCCAATAATCCGTCCAGTCGCCCCGTTTCCGGGGCAGTTGATCGATCGCCCACTCCGAATGAACTAGATTACGCCATTCATCAATCGTGATGAGTACGATCTTCTGCTCTTTACTGTATTCATTAAAAAGTCTTACCGCTTCCGGCAAGAAATGATCCGGGCTATTGTTATCGTAAAGTGGCGGATTCGTCGCAGTGAGGAAGTAGAAATCTTTGGCCCAGCTACGTGTCTGAAGTTCCTCTTCATACACAGCGAGGTCTTCGCGCATCGAATCATAGATTTCTTCTGGAGTAGCCCCCTTCGCCAACAGCCCAGGCAGCCGCTCCGTATGCGCAAACTGGGAGAAAAGCGAATAGTGTTCACCTAGGAAGCAAGCCAAGGTCTCCTTGTCCGGCCCTTCCCAGAGAAATGGCGCCGGCCGCTCGAAGGGGATCCCTCCGAAATGAATGTTAATCCCGGTCAAATAGAAATCCACGCCGGCCTGCCGCAATAGCTGTTGCAAGGTCCAGGCTTGCCCATTGATATCGTGATTGATCGCTGTCTTGATTTCGTAGCCAAGGCTCTGTTGGATCGCCTTCATGTTCACAAACAAGGCCAAGAGCTCCGCCACATCGGCGAGTGGCGTCGTATGAAAAGGCAAGGCCGTGATCGCAATCGATCCCTCCGCCAAACAGCGCTTCAAGTCGGCAATCGAGGCTTCATCCGCCTCTTGGAGCCAAGTGATCAAAATTTCGTTCGCCTCGATCGTCCATTTGAAACGAGCTTCCTTCGGGTAGTCCTTCGTCGCCAAACAGAGCCGGATCGCTTCCGTCAGATAGTCTTTTTGCAGCGCAAATAACATCCGCTGAGGATGGGTGTAACCATAGTCAAAGTGACTATGGGGCATCACATAGATCGTCTTATATGGATTCATTGTGTAGGCGAACCCCCTTTTTCTTGCATTCTTCCTGCTCCCTGCCACCAGGCTGCTGCACCCAGTAAGGGAGTTATGGAGCGGTTCTCGACACGAAATTTGCTGTCATCTTCGATTTCCAATAAGTCCCAAGCCAAACTCAAATTCCCGCCCACGAAGACGAGGTCCGGCGAGAAAGCCTTTAGCTCCTCTCGCACCAGGGCTTCGAGGCTTCGTCCGAATGAACGGAAGGCTTTCCTAGCCTTTTCATTTCCGGCCAAAGCCGCCTCGGCCAGTTCTTTCCCACTGTTCACCGCCTCTCCCGTGTAGCGAGCGAGTAGGCCACGAGTCGAAAGACAGTCATCCACGGTCTTCCCTTCCAAGGGTAAGTGATAGATATAGCCATCTGCCGGGATGCCAAACGCTTGATTCTTCTGGGCATCTTCTGTCAGCAATGCCCCATCTACGATAAAGGCAGAACCCAAGCCAGTGCCTAGGGTTAGGAAGGCATAACGGCCAGCAGCTGGCGCTCCATGCAAGGTCCAAGCGCCCATGGCATACATGCGCGCATCGTTTTGCATCGTTAGGCGGAAGGAAGGAGCGAAGGCGCTGCCGGCGGCTTTGGCCTCCAAGAGTAGGACTTCTTGCAAAGCCGGGAACATGCGCTGCCCGTAGAGCGCTTCGTACTTCGCCAAGCCCTGCATCATGGGGATGCCAGCGTCATAGTCGCAAGGACCGGGAAAGGCCAGTGCCATACCCAGGAGGGCGAAAGGTGTTTCGTAAGAGCTCAGAAGGCGGCGGAAAAGGGAAGCAAAAGTGTCTAGGATCACCTCTTTTGAAGCCCGCGCATCGATCGGCTCCACCAGAGGAGGCGTCAGGCTGACCTGATCCAGATCGAAGAGACCGCCCTTCAGCGAAGAGCCGCCTACATCAATGACCATGATGAAGTTTTTCTGCTTCCTATCCTTCATTTACCGCACACTCGCTTCAATGGTTGCTAGAGATTCCGGAGGGTTCTCCGCCAGAGGTTTCACAACGAAATTCCCACAGGCGGCTGGGACGATAAAGGTTTCCCCATAATGGACTTCCAACGGCGGGTAGGAACCGTCCGTACTTTCCACTAGTGCGGCCTCACCGGCCACGAGATTCAGCATACGGACCGAACCTTTCGCTTGGTGCAAGACCGGCACACTGAACCAATGTCTTTCGGTTTCAATGAACTCCCGCTCGTGGAGGCCGGTCCGTTCATGCCGATAGCCTTCGCCTTCTTCTAAGACACTGATCTGGTTGTATAACTCCTCGTAGACATAGTCCGTGTCACGGAACCAGTCAATATTCTTCAAGCCATGCCCTAGATTGATCGGGCGTGGGAGACCATCCAAGTCGACCCGATCCCAGTCCCAGAGCTTGAAGGTGAAACGGTTTGGTGTCGAGCTGATCTCCAGCACCACCATACCGGCTCCAGAACAATGAATCGTTCCACCGGGGTAGGAGATGTGATCGTGGGCTTTGACCGGAACCTGGTTGACATAGTGGTCCGCCGGGAACTTACTTTCGCCCTTTTCGGCTTGCCTGAGTTCCCGAATCATTTCCTCGCGATCGATCCCGTTTTTCAGACCCGCATAGACATGCGTGCCGGGCTTCGCTTCCATAATGTAATAACTTTCATCTTGCGTATACGGCATCCCGAAGACGTCTTGAATATAGGTCGTTTGCGGATGAACCTGCAAACTTAAATTCTGCCCGTTCATGGTGTCTAGGAAGTCAAAACGAATCGGGAAGCTGTAGCCGAAACGGCCAAAAACTCGCTCTCCCATCAGTGCGACTGGTTCTGCGAAAACCAAGTTGCTGGCTGGTGTTTCGATCACACCATCTTGGAAGCCAATCAGCAAACTATTCTCTTCCGGTACGCCATCGAAAGACCATGCGAGGTTTCGTTTGTCTTGGTCTACTCCGAAGGTTTCTTGCATCCAAGTTCCCCCCCAGACCCCTTCGTCGAAGAAGGGCCGTAACCTAAAGGGTCTCCGGGCAATTTCGTGGTAGGCTTCGGCCAAGGCTCCAGAGGCCACCATCGCTACATCATCGTTCCGGTTCATATCGAGGTACCAGTCTACCTTGCTGGCCACTTCTTGTTTACGCTTATCGGCCATGACCCATTCCACAAAGTAACTGCGCTTAATCTTACGCGAAGGATCTTCGACTGCGTTGTCGGCCATCCAGTTCGCATACCTTGTTGTACGATAACGCAAGATGGCTTCCCAGCGGGTCAAGTCTGCATAGATAAGGACATCGTAAGACCCAAGCAGACTTGCGCCGGTTCCATAAATGATGCGGAGACCTTGGCGTCTCGTAAGTTCTTTCTGGATGAGGGCTGCTTGTTCCTGGTCAAGGAAATTGTCAAAGGAATAGAGCGTCCTTCTACCAAAGATGCGGTCATCCGTGATGTCCGGCGCTAAGGTTTGATTAATTTGTTCTGTAGGCTGGAAGAGGCAATCTGCCTCAATGGAGAAGCTTGGTTTCAAGAGAGAAACGAGTTCTTCAATCTGTTTTAGGTCTACGCCCGGATAGACTTCAATGGCAAGCACGCAATGGTCGCCGATCTTTGTATGCAAAAATTCCGCAATGTCCGGAAGACCTCGCGTAACTTGTCCGTGAATCTCGACATCTATCACAGGATTAGGCTGAAACATTTTCTACCTCCTCACATCAATTGCACAAAGCATTGTTACTACAATACAATTGTAAAGGGAGAGCGGCAGCGGCGTCTAGTTTTTTCTGAAGCCCAGAAAATCAGGCCTTTTTCCTTATTGTATGCTGGTATATATTTGTCTATTGATAGTCAAAACGATATAAATACTCATTGCCTATGTAATAGCATGTGGTGTATTCATACAAGTTTTTGTCATGCGAGACCGCCCCAATCGTGCGTTTTAGGATGGCGGTCTCCGGTTTCACATCAAGAATAGCGGCGATTCGTTCACTTGGCAGAATCGCCTCAAACTCCTCATATTGTTTGCGCATCGCATAACCCTTTTCACGGAGTAGTTGGTAGAGTGAGCCATAGTAGTCATTGGCTCGAAGCGAAAAATGATGGGTTGAAGAGAGCCAGGTCTCGAAGTAAACAAAGGCCTTGATCCCGTCTCCGCGGAGTCTCTCCAGATACAGGACTTCATCGCCCGGCTCAAGGTGAAGTTTCTGTGCGAGCTCGAGATTGGCATGAGAAATCGTTACTTTCGCCAGCAAGGTTTTCGGGTTCCCGCCCCTTTCCACCATTTCTTCGGTGAAGCCGCGGTTAAAGGTGCGGAGCGTGTAATCCCGTTCACTAGCAGGCCGGACGAAAGTTCCCTTCGGCCGGATTTTCTGTAGCATTCGTTCCTGAACGAGAATCTCCAAGGCTCTTCTCACCGTCGTACGGCTGACATTGAAAAGCAGGCTCAACTGTTCTTCCGTAGGAATTTGTTGGCCTTCTTTCCATTCCCCTTGCGATATCTTGGCGCGCATGTCCTCTGCTAAAGCAAAATAGAGCGGGTTGACCTCAGGGTCAGTGGGTTTCTCTTTTCGCTTCGCACTCATCTGACATCTCCCAGCAGAAAAACGTCGCTAGGCTCGTCTAGCCCAGGTATTCCTGGCCGCCCATCCACTTGCGGAGGACTTCAGGAATTCGTACACGGCCATCGGCTTCCTGCATTTGTTCCAGGATGGCCGGCAAGATACGAGAAGTCGCAAGGCCGGAGGCATTCAAGGTGTGCATAAAGGCCAGCTTGCCATCCTCGGCACGGCGGTAGCGCATGGCGCCACGTCTCGCCTGATAGTCATGGGCGTTCGAGGCCGAAGACACTTCTTTGAAATCATTCATGGAAGGGATCCACACTTCAATGTCCCAGGTTCTGGCCATCGAGGCCGAGCAGTCCCCGGCGGCCAAAGACGAGAGCCGGAAGTGTAAACCCAAGCCCTCCACCAAGGCACACGCCTTGTTCACGAGCTCTTCGAAGGCTTTTGGCGAATTCTCCGGTGTCGTGTATTGGAACATCTCAATCTTATTGAATTGGTGGCCGCGGATCATGCCGCGCTCCTCAGCACGGTAAGAGCCGGCTTCCTTGCGGTAGCAAGGGGTATAGGCAAAGAACTTACGAGGTAGGTCTTTCTCGTCCAAAATCTCGTCGCGATAGAGATTCACCAGAGCCGTCTCCGCTGTTGGCAAAATAAATTGACGATTCTTCTCTTCGGTCCCTTCCGGTGCATCCAGCCAGAAAACATCCTCTTTAAACTTCGGGAACTGGCCTGCGGTGTAACCGGAGGCTTCATTCAAAATATGCGGAACCAACATCATTTCATAGCCATCGGCCAGATGCGTTTCCACAAAATAATTCAGGAGCGCCCATTCCAAACGGGCACCATCGCCGGTGTAGACCCAGAAACCGCTGCCGGAAAGCTTGGCGCCGCGCGCATAATCAATGAGACCTAAGCGCTCAGCCAAATCCACATGATGTTGCGGAGCGAAGTCAAAAGCCGGCTTCTCGCCATAAACACGTTCCACCTGATTGTTCTCTTTGCCGCCAGCACGGACATCATCGGCCGGCAAGTTCGGTAAGCCAATCAGGAAGTCATTTTGCGAAGCATCAAGGGCTGATACTTCGTCATCTTTTGCCTTGATCTGGTCGGCGAGTGCTTTCATTTCAGCAAGAACTTCGGTGGTGTCTTCGCCCGCCTTCTTCAGCTGAGGAATCGTTGCAGAAACCTTGTTTCGACGTGCTTTCATTTGCTCGACTTCGGTCATGAGCTGGCGGCGCTTCGTATCCCCTTCGAGGAAGTCCGTGAAATCAACTTCATAGCCTCTCTTGGCCAAAGCCTTCACCACATAGTCCGGATCGCGTCTGATTAACTGAATATCTAGCATAGGAAGTCCTCCTCAAAATCTGTCCTGTACATTGAGCGCTTGATGCATGCCCGAAGAAAAGTTCATAGCATGTCCATTCGTGTCCACAAGTATACCACTAGCCCAGACCGGGCAGAACACCTTCCTCAAGAAGTCCTGGAAAATCCTTCTGGCGCATGTATTCATAGCCCACAATCGCCACCGAATTCGACAAGTTCAAAGAGCGCGCTTCTGCAATCATCGGAATACGGATCATGCGTTCCGGATGAGCCAAGAGCAAAGGCTCTGGAAGCCCCTTCGTTTCCTTGCCGAAAAGAATCAAGCTATCGTCAGGGAAGGCCACATCTGAATAGTTCTGCCGAGCTTTCGTCGAGGTATAGAAGATGGAGTAGGCGGCTTTGGCCAGCAAAAGATCCTCCACCTTATCCCAGAGGGTAAGCTCGCTCAGCTGGTACCAGTAATCCAGGCCCGCGCGCTTGAGGTGGCGGTCGGTGAGCTCGAAACCCAGCTTGCCCACAAGATGAAGTTTCGCACCGATGGCGACACAGGTGCGAATGATGTTTCCGGTATTGGCCGGAATTTCCGGTTCTACTAAAGCAATCTCAAGTCCCACGTTGACTCTCCAACTCCCGTTTTCTCTCTAAATACTGCTTGGCCCAGGTCTCCAACTTGCCCAAGCGATGGAACATCCCGGACTTGCCGAGCGGCGGCTCCATATCCTCGCCCAGCTCCCGGATCGAGGAACCCGGATTATCCAGCCTGAGCCTGGCCACCTGATCGAGGTCTTCCGGCAGATCCACGAAGCCGCCCGCAGCCTCCAAGTCCCGGAGCAATTCGATCTGGCGCGCGGAAGTATCCGCGATGCGCTGGAGATTGGCATTGTCACAGTTGACTGCCCGATTCACCATCTCGTTCATATTCTTCCGGATTCTCGTGTCCTCGTAGCTCAGAAGCGAGCGGTGCGCCCCAATCGCCCCCAGAAGATCCGCAATTTGATCTCCATTTTTGATGTAGATCAAGTGATACGCCCCTTGCTGCTGGCGGATCGTCTCAATTTCTTCCATATCCAGGAGGTCTTCCAGGAAACTCACGACGGACTGGCGCCGGAGCGAAAACTCAATTTGGTAGGACCTCGCAGGGTCCGCCATCGAACCCGCCGCCAGGAAAAGCGCACCCAAAGCCTGCAGGCGCAGCGGTCTCGTAAACGTCACCGCTTTTCGGTTCAGCTGGCCTCGCGAAGCATTGTACTGCAGCACATCTTGCAGTTCACGACGCACACGATGCACCGCCATTTCGTCCGTGTACCGCAGGTAGGAGTAGGTTTTCTTACGGCCAAAGCCGCCTTCCGCATCCCATATCCGTACACTTTCGGTCTGAATCTTCTCAATGAAGGCTTGCTGGGCACTCTTAATCGAAATCTCACCGGAACGGAATTCACCGGTGGCGGCAAAAGAAGTCGCGAGCCAGAGGGCGGTCTCTTCATCGCTGGCGGCCAGCAGGGAGACTAATTCGTCTTTCACTTGCTGGGAGAAACTCTGTTCGGTCACTTCTGTAAATCCTTTGCTATATCTCGATGAATTAAGGTCACGCGGTAATCATGTTGGCGAAGTCTGTGCGCGAGGTCTCCAGCTAAGAGCACGGAGCGGTGACGCCCGCCAGTACAGCCGACCCCAATGGTCAAGATCGACTTGCCTTCTCGTATGTAATAAGGTAAGAGAAAGAGCAAGGATTCCACCTGTTTCTCTAAGAAGACCCGGGTCTCCGGGAAACTATAGACATAATCTCGGATCTCTTGGTCTTGCCCGGACAACTTGCGCAGCCCCTCAATATAGAACGGATTCGGCAAGAAACGCACGTCATACACAATATCGCAGTCTTCTGGCAAACCATATTTGAAGCCAAAGGATTCGACAATCACCGAAATGCGTTGGGTTTCGTCATACGTTTCTTCGACGGCCTCGAAGATCTGGCGTCCTAGGTCCGCCGGTGTCTGCTTGTCCGTTACGATGATCAGATTCGCTTTTTCTCTGAGTGGTTGAAGGAGCTTCCGCTCTTTTTCGATCCCGGCCAAGAGCCCGGTCTTCTCTCCCAAAGGGTGGTTGCGCCTGGTCTGTTTGTAGCGGCTCAAGAGGGTCTCATTGGAGGCATCTAAGAAGATAAT
>CAZCLL010000058.1:0-3733 GCA_964499555.1 uncultured Fastidiosipila sp. | reverse complement strand
AGACGACTGATCCCGACGCCATCTCCGTGGGAGGCTAGCTCCAGTTTCGTGATCATGTCAGCCAAGAGTTGAGGCGGCAGATTATCAATGCAAAAATACCCAATATCTTCTAAGTTGTGAACCGCAACCGATTTGCCACTCCCAGACATACCTGTCAGTATAAGAATTTCCATTTCTGCTCCTTCCCTCACGTGTAGATTATCTCAGGGGGTCTTGTCCTTGCCCCTACCACTCGCCTAGGTAACGCACCTCTGTTTCCAACTGAACCTCAAAACGATTCTTCACCGTTCGTTGAATATAGTGTATCAAATCCGCAATGTCTTGGGCTTTTGCCCCGCCGACATTCACGATAAAGCCGGCATGTTTTTTCGAAACTTCTGCCCCGCCAATGCGGTAACCCTGGAGGCCACTATCCATGATGAGCTTCCCGGCATAATAGCCTTCCGGCCTCTTGAAGACCGAACCACAACTTGGTAACTCCAGCGGCTGTGACTTCTCCCGCCTCGTGGTGAGGTCTTCGACGGTCGCTTGTATTTCTGCAGGATCTCCTGCTTGCAAGCGGTACGCGGTCGCCAAGACAATGGCTCCGACATCTTGAAAATAGCTTCGGCGATAGCCAAACTTCTGCTCGTCCCAAACCGCAGAACGAAGGTCGCCCTCTGCCGTCAGATACCAGGTAATCTCCGCCACGTCTGCGGTCATGCCACCATAAGCACCAGCGTTCATGTAGAGCGCTCCGCCCACCGTGCCCGGAATGCCGGTTGCAAATTCCAAACCGGTGAAGCCTTTTGAGGAGCATTCTTTTGCCACTTCAATCATAGAAGCCCCAGCTTCTGCAAAATACCAAACATAACCTTCGTCATCGGGTTTTGCTGGCGTGGCGCTATCTGCGCTGAGCGAATCCAGAATCACCTCATATGATGTGCGTTCAGGCTTCTCTTTGAGAAAGCCTCGCTTCGCCAAGCGATCCGCCAAACAGACAACCAAACCCTTCACCCCTTGATCCGAAATCAAGAGATTCGAGCCCTTCCCAATGATCGTGACGGGGATTCCTTCTGCCTTCGCCTGGGCTAAGACCTCTTGCAGCTGCGCGAAATTTTCGGGTTCACAAAAATACTCCGCAGGCCCACCCACTTCATAGGTGCAGTGTTTCGCTAAGGGTTCCTTCTGCCGCACCCCCAAGTGGGCAGCCCAAGCGGGCCTTCGCTGCTCCCTAGTCACCGCTATGCCTCCGTCACGCATTACTCTTACCAAAGAGGCGATCGGTCAACGCTTGCGCCGCGTTATAACCCATGCGCTTCTGGCGGAAATTGATCGCCGCCACTTCCACAATAATCGCCAAGTTTCGACCGGGCCGTACAGGAATCGTGATCGAAGGTACTTTGATTCCCAGAATCTCCGTAAACTCTTCATTAATGCCGAGACGCTCATAGGTCTTTCTTTCGTCCCAAAGCTCCAGATTGATCACAAAATCAATTGAGTCTTGCTGTTTCACAGCCGAAACACCGAAGAGCTCTTTCACGTCCAAGATGCCAAGGCCACGGATCTCAATCAAGTGCCGGATGATTTCCGGTGCTCGTCCCAGAAGGGTCGTATCCGACACGCGCCTCACTTCCACCAGATCATCCGCGATGAGGCGATGCCCGCGCTTCACGATCTCCATCGCTGTTTCCGATTTACCAACGCCACTTTCGCCCAGAAGCAAGAGGCCCTCACCATAAATCTCAACCAGCACCCCATGCAAAGTCGTCTCCGGAGCCAGCTCGACATTCAAATACTTAATCAAAGAACTCATGAAAACCGAAGTCACTTCCGGTGTCCGCAGCAGCGGCACCGAATAACGATTCGAACATTCAATCATCTCCGGATAAGGCTCATGCTGGCGCGAAATCACAAGGCACGGTATGCCTCGGCTCATCAACTGATCCAGCTTCTGCATCCGAGCCTCCGCCGTCTGGATCTCCAGATAAGCCATTTCCATGTTACCTAGGAGCTGAATCCGGTCCGAACCAAAATGGTCATAGGATCCGGACAGCTGTAAACCCGGCCTCGTGACGTCCGCAACCGAGATCAAAATATCTTCCGTGTTGCCAAAAGACGTCAGTTCCTCCAGGTGAAACTCATCAATAATATTTTTCAGGCTGACCGATGCCATAATCTATCCTCACTCAAAGTCAAACGTATGGGAAGTTCCCTGCGAGAAATCACCGAAAGGGTCCGGCAAATCCTTTGTACTGCCACCCAGTCGGTTAATCGATGACAAAATCTCATAATATAAATCTCTACTTAGCTCGCCTTGCTTCTTCTCCACATAACTACGCAGAAAAGGGATCGCTCGGTACGTCCCGAGGTCTCCCAGGCAAATCGCCGGGATCACCTTATCATCCATCAGCAGAAAGGCCTTCCTCAGAACAAGATAGCCCTCCTGGCGATATTCGTCGTTATATCTGGCCAAAGCCGCCACATCCTGCAACAGCGTCTCGGTTCCATGGTTCTCCGCTCGCCCCTCATCCAGCTCTTTGTGAATTCTGGCAATCAAGATCGGACAAACCTCTTCCCCCAACTCGCGTAAATAAAGACTCACCGATTCAGCAATTCGCTCATCCGGTTCTTCCGCCTCCAAGAACCAGTCCAAAATACACTCAATAATCGCTGGATCCGACCAAAGCCCCACCAAAGGCAAGAGCTGATGGAGGCGGTAGATCTCACCAAGCCGTTCTGTGCTATCGACTTCCTGCTCAGCAAGGCCAGCAATGCCAGTATCCGGATCCATCAACGAAGCTTCAGAATTCATCGGCGAAGCTTCCGGATTCATCGGCGAAGCTTCCGGCGACACATCCGTAATCAAGCGGATCCACTGCCCTCTCGCCTCCGAAGAAAAGTTCTGAAGGTAAGGTTTTACCAGATCATGAAGCGGATAGTCGATGATCTCGCTCATACCAATGAGGAAAGCAATCAAATCCTGCTCCTCTAGCCCATCTAGAAAGTCCGTCAAGTTCTTCCCCGCCAAAAGCGGATGAGACTTACCATACCAATCGGCTTGTGCCGTTTCAAACAAGTGCTTGAGATTCCTGGCAAAGTCATGCTCCGTATCACTCTCGACATCCTGCTTGTCGAGCACTTCGGTAAAGAGCTGATCAAAGGCTTGGTTCACCTCATTTGCGTAGGCTATGCCTAAGTTTTTGACGTCTTGCATCCAACTATTTCCTCCCGGACAATCTCGTAATGCATTGTAACACTTTGCCATAAGATTTATCTCGCATAGCGCGCGAGTGCTCGTGACGGAGGTGTAGGTGTGCGTGCAAGTGTAGGCATTGGTGTTGGCGTTGGCGTTGGGGTGTAGGTTATCTATGGCGGAGGTAATGTCTACTTTCTGGTAGAGATGCTGCACCCGCTACTTTCCCCCTAAAACATCGTTTTCGCATTACTTAATTCCATATTGATTAGAAATCTCACTTTACATCCGGGTTTTGCCTGCCATTCACAATGCGAAACACAGAAAAGTGATTCTTCACTGGCAAGTAACGAAAATCTCACCTATGAAATTCTCGCAAGGACAAATATAACTACTTACCTGGACAAAACTCAGCGATATCCGAATTGAACATATTATTCATCGCTTAATTTTCCTAAATTCATGCCAAAATCATCCCCATCGGGGCGTTTCTGGTTGCTTATCCGTAAGCGTCAAATCTAGCCCCGTCTTCCCGAGCTAGTGATCTCTTGAGATAAT
>CAZCLL010000057.1:5181-14430 GCA_964499555.1 uncultured Fastidiosipila sp. | reverse complement strand
CACAAAATTCCGACAATTTTCGACAAAAACCCCCAAAAATCAGGGCTTTCCTTGAATGAAACAGAGCTTGCTACAGGCGGCTTTGGCTAAAGGCAAAGTTTACCGCCACCGCAGAAGTACGAAAGTAAAATTCTGCGAAAATAACTACCGCAGAAATACAAAAATAAACTTCTGCGAAAACAACTACCGCAGAAATTTAAAATTAAAATTCTGCGGAAGCGATAGCGGCGACGGCCTCGATCTCGATCAACGCATCCTTCGGCAGCCTGGCGACTTCGACGGCGGAGCGGGTGGGGAAGTTGCCGGCGGTGAAGGCTTCGGCGTAGATGCTGTTCATGGCGGAAAAATCGTTCATGTCTTTGAGGAAAACGGTGACTTTGATGACCTGATCCATTGAGCTGCCGGCTTCTTCAAGGATGTAGCGGACGTTTTTGAGGGATTGGCGGGTCTGCTCCTCAATGGTGGCGGGCATTTCGCCGCTTTGGACGTCGATGGGGAGCTGGCCGGAGGTGTAAACGAAACCGCCAGTGACGATGCCTTGGACGTAAGGGCCGATGGCGGCGGGGGCTTTCGGGGTGGAAATGATCTTCTTCATAGCTTATTCTCCTTTGATCTACTGCCTCATGACGAGAGGCACTTCGTTTTTCCTGTAAGGATTTTATTCTACCACTTGAACGGCGGATGGCTCCATGCCCGGCTTCATCGCAATCCCTCCCCGACCCGACGCCTCACATACCGAGGATGAAGAGGATCCTCTTTTTGTAGGCGAGGAAGTCGGCGGAGAGGTTCAAGTCCTCGCGGCGGCGGTGTTCGGGGGCGATCGTGATCATTTCGCTGATGGCCAAAGTCTCCGGCCGCAAGATCGCGATCCGATCTGAGAGGCGGATGGCTTCATCGATGTCGTGCGTGATGAAAATGGTGGAGAGATCGAGTTGTTCCATCATCTTGAGGTACCAAGATTGGACCTGCTCTTTGGTCATTTGGTCGAGGCGCGAGAAGGGTTCGTCGAGGAGAGCGACATCGGACGAGAAGAGATAGGTCCGCAAAAAAGCGGCCCGTTGCGCCATGCCCCCCGAAAGCTGGGCCGGATATAAATGTTCAGAGCCACCTAGGCCGAACTTGGGGATGAGGGGGAGGGCTTCTTGACGGGCGTCGCGGCGGCTTTGGCCACGAATGCGAAGGGGAAGCGCTACGTTGTCGAGCACGGTGAGGTGGGGCAGCAGGAGGTCTTTCTGTAACATGTAGGAGACGTGACCGGTCTCGCCTGTGATGTCGCGGCCGGCGAGGAAAACTTGGCCCTGGTCGGGCTCCAGGAGGCCGGCGATGATGTTGAAAAGGGTGGACTTGCCGCTGCCGCTGATGCCGAGGAGCGAAATGATTTCGCCGCGCTGAAGACTCAGGTTGAGGTTCTCGAGGACCTTGCGGCCGGCGAAAGCCTTCGAAACGCCACGCACCTCGAGGATCACCTCGGGTTCGGGGTGGCCGCTTGGTGTGTGTAGGGCACCCACACCGCCCCCCTCATCTTTACTTGTCTCACCCTGTTTCCACATGATCTTTTCCTTACTATTCCTATTAAGCCAGCCCTTATCCACTGGATCTTTCCCACTGGGGCCTACTCACTACGTGCAACTCGCCAAAGTCCTACTCCCTGCCCTTACTCGCCGGGCAAAAAGTCGTTGGTGAAGCCAGTGCCGGCCGGAATTTCGGTCTCGATCAAGCCCTTCTCCCAAAGCCACGCATAAAAATTATCCCAACGCGTCTGGTCCATGTAGCCCCACTTCGGGCTGTCCGCGATGTACTGGTCAGCAAGCCAAGTCTGGCTGGCCTCGACGATCCCCTGATCCAGACCGGGAGCCGCCTCGAGCAGAATGCCCGCTGCTTCCGTCGGGTTGTCGATCGCGTATTGGTAGCCTTTGCGGGTCGCCTCGAGGAAGGCGCGCACCTCGTCCGGATGCTCAGCAAGGAAAGTATTGTTGGTGAACAGAACCGGGCTGTAGAAGTCAAAAACCGGGTTAATATCCTTAAAATTCCAGTAATTGCTCTCGAGGCCGGCCTGCTCCAGGGAAATCCCGTCCCAACCGTAGTAAATCCAGACCGCGTCCACCTGCGTTTGAAGGGCCGCTTGGATGTTTTCGACGTATGCGGTGAAAAGTTCGACCTTTGACCAGTCGCCGCCATCATCTTCGACAACTTGTTTCATAATCGCCTGTTCGACCGGCAGCCCCCAGGTCGAGTACACTTTACCTTCAAGTTTCGCCGGCGAGGTGATGTCGTCGTCTTTGAGTGAGACGATCCCAGAGGTGTTGTGGGCCGCCAAAGCCGCAATCGCCGTCAACGGCATCGGATTTTCACTGGCGAATGCTGGTGCCAAGTAGTCCTGAAACGACACGCCGATGTCTGCACGTCCAGCCGCAACCAAAACTTCTGCCCCATCTTCGGGCGGATTTTGGATCTCTACATCCAAGCCGGCTTCAGCGTAGTAGCCGAGTTTTTGAGCGACGTAGAGCCCGGTGTGGTTGGTGTTGGGCGACCAGTCCAGCACAAAAGTTATTTTTTGAAGTTCTGCGCTAGTTCCGGTGTTCTCCGGAGTCTCTTCTTCGGCCAAAGCCGCCGTTGTCCCATTTCCTCCCTCTCCTTCAGTGGTCCCATTTCCACCGGCTGTAGTAGTGGTGTTGCTGCTGCCTGAGCAGGCGGAGAGCAGCAAGCTTGCTGCAAGTAAAAGACTACACACTTTTTTCATACATTCTTATCCTTTCTGAATCTCACGTGTTATGCGTTGAAACAACGTTATTGGTAATTGTTGGTAACTGTTGGTAATTGTTGGTAATTGTTGATGGCCGTTGGTAATGATTGGTGACTGTTGGTAGTGGTTGGTAGCGGTTGGTAACGATCGGTATGACTTGCGTAGGCGTTGGCTATGTGAGGCCGGCGGCTTTGGCCTGAAGATCGCTCGAGTCAAAGTGATTTTTTTGCGCCTCTGGATGAGCTTTTCCATGGCATGGAGAGGCGTTTGATGAGCTCGATGGCCTGGAGTAACACCAGGCTCAGAGCTGAAATCAAGAAGATCACCGCAAACATCTTGTCGTAGGAGAACGACTTGCGTACTTGGGTCATGTACACGCCTAGGCCTTTGGTGCCACCGAGCCACTCCGCGATCACTGCGCCGACGATGGAGTAGGAGGCGGAGACTTTGAGGGCGGCAAAGAAACTTTCCAAAGACGAAGGCCACTTCACAAAGCGAAAGATCATCGACTCACTTGCGCCCATGGCTCGGAGCAAATTTTGTTGGTCGCGATCGGCCGCTTGGAAACTGTTCAGCAAGTTGACCGCAATGGGAAAGAAGGTCACCAAGAAAATGACAATCACCTTCGGGGCCAAGCCATAGCCCAGCCATAAAACCAAGAGCGGTGCAATGGCAACGGTCGGCACGGTCTGCGAGAAGACCAGGAGGGGCGAGATGGCTTTATCAAGGGCTTCATAGCGATCCATCAAAACCGCAAAAACGAAGCCGAAAACAAGGCCCGACCCCAAACCTAGCAGGGCTTCCAGTAAGGTGATCCACAAGTTTTCCATCAGGAGCGGGAAATCGCTGATGAAGGCTTTGACTACCGCGATTGGTGAGGGCAGCATAAAGGATGGCACGAGTTCTAGGCTCGAAACAAGCTGCCAAATGATGAGTAATAAAGCCACCAACGACATACTGTAGAGCTGATCCGGAACCTTGCGACGCTTGCTTTTAAGCTGCTTGCCAGAAGCTAGATTTTTCTGTGATCCCTTTGCCATGTCAGACCGCTTCTCAGTGCTTGTGCTTGGTGATTTTCTCATCGATGGTGAGGATGGCTTTGGCCGGGGCATACGAAATCTTCACGTAAGCGTAGACTTGATCGGCGCCTTCTTCGATGCAGATTTCGCTGGCTCTTTTAACGATTTCCATCAAGGTTTCGTAAGAGCCTTCGACCGTGGTCTCGAATGCGCCGACTTCATAGCGCAGACCTTTGGAAGCGATGTAAGCGATGACCGCATCGACTACACGAACGACTTCGCTGTCACTTGCTCCGCCGTCAAACTTCGGCAAGACCTGAATGGCAATACTGGAATGAATCATTTGGGTTTCCTCCTCTAGTGTGTACGGGGTACGGGTGACACCGACCGGAGGAGCAAAAAACCTCCCGGTCAAGCAGGAGGTCCATAAGTGTTTATGAATTCCCTACACCGGCATTATCCGTACAGGTTCTAAGGGTTTACGCAAGAACATTGCGATTCTCAGCCGGGTTTTCCCAGCTCCCCTGTTTTGTTACCCCACCTTACACCACAAATGTGAGGATTTCAAGTACTTGTGTTCGCAGGTGGGGTGGGTGGAGTGAGGTGGGTGGGGTGGAGTGGGGTGAAGTGGGTGAGGTGGTTGAAGTGGTTGAAGTGGTTGAAGTGGGGCTCGAGGAATTGAGGGATATCAAGTGGGATGACAGACGGTATAACGGATTTAACTACCGATCACTCTTCAACAAAGCCTGGGGCGATTGCCAAACTTGTTACGATGGACAAAACTCGGCTCGATCCAAATTTTCTGGTGATTTGTCTCATTAGAGATGTTATTATGTGTAGACGATAGTCCATAAAATCCATGATTTGAGGCGAAAACTTGCATATCGTCTTCGGGTTTCGTATACGAGAAGGTTGTGAACTTGGATCGAGACAAGATTTGTCCACCATATCTTGTTATACAATCAGAAGGAAGAGATCGCCCGGTTTTCAAGCAAATTTCACACGGATATAGATTACAAGGGTGGGTAAAACCTGTTCGTTTGGCGTGCTTACCAATAGATAACAAGGTGCGATGGACCAATTCTGTCGTTGTGCTGCGACCGCATGCAAGGTATAAACATTTTCGACGAGGAAATCACCGATATTGAGCCGTTATCGTCCACTATTTGCAGATTATGGACGATATTTTAAGAAAATCCGGCATCAGAGGAGCACATTTCATAGCCCGTAACATGACACCTATAGCACAACGACGAAAACGGTCCAACATAAGATGTTGGGAGAATAGAACGCCACCTCAGCACTCAGCTCAAGGCAAGGAAATCGCCTGACCCAAAATCATCCCCTGGCTATCTAGACTATGGCCCACCTCCGCCGTCACCCAGATCGGGAAAGCAGGATCGGCCACCACCGCGGAGAGCACCGAAGGGAGGCCGCGTTCGGCTTTCGCTTCCGTGAATTGGCCTAAGATTATGCCTTTGATTTGGTCAAAGACGCCCATCTGCCTCAGCTGCCAAAATTGACTGTCTGCCCTTTTTTCATCTCCGCCAAGGGATTCTAGAATCAATATTTTATCGCTGAAATCGGGCCAATAAGGGGTTCCGGCTAACTGTAAAAGGCTTCGGATATTTCCACCAGCCAATTTTCCGGAGACAGCCTGGCCCTGGCACTTCGTCACTGTAAAGGAGAAAAGTGTGCGGCCTAAGGCTTTGGCCGAGCTGTCTGAGCCGTCCGAGTTGGCCGAGCTATCCGAGCTATCCGAGCTTGCTGAACTAGAAGAGCCGACTGAGCGAGCTGAACCTGCGAGAAAGGCCTGCTGGAAAAGCTGTTTTTGGTGACCGCTACGCTCGTAGACGGTGCGCATCGGATCGTACAAACCGACGGGGAGGCAGGCGCGACTAAGCAGGGTGTTCAGGACAACTGAAACATTGCTGAAACCGAAATAGGGCTTCCCGGATGCTGCGGCGGCGGCGAAATCGAAGTATTCCATGGTGCCGTTGGCCAATGTGCCGCCTGACACATCGAAAATCATCGAGGCGTCGGGATCGGCAAAAGCCTCGTTGATATCATTGGCGCGAGCCTCGGGCGAGTAGGCTTCCGGCTCGCGCAGGCTCTGGCCTAGAGCCACGACGAGGCCGAGACTTTCGAGCCAGGAACGAAATTCTAAGGTTTTTGCCCATTCTTTGGGGCCGCGCGGGTCGGACGAGACCACGAGGCGAACCTTAGAGCCGGGAGTCAAAAGCGACCAAAATGGTTTTTGCTCCACGAGAATGGTGGGCCCAGCAGCTTTTTCTTCAGGTGTGGGCACAGAGGCCTTGTTGACGTCACGCATCATCTCTCCTTGTCAATGGCATCTTTCATCTTCTCGACATTGTCTTGGACGAGGTTGAGTTTTGCTTGGAGGCTGGTCATGTTTTTGTTAATTTCCTCCATGTGTGGGGACATGGTTTCATTTAGCAGTTCCATGTTTTTCTTGAGAATTTCTAGACTGACTTTGATTTCTTCCATTGTGATATTCATTTCGGTCACATCCTCTTTCATAGCTGCGAAATTTTCTTTACGCACTTTTCTCGCCATAGCTAGGTCCTCCTGATGATGTTCTCTTATTCTAGCACGTGCGCGGGGCAAACTTGCGTGCAAGTCGCCACGACCAATAGCCTACAGAATTTTCGCCAGGTGCCTAGAGACTTCAGCGATGGGGAGGCCCACGACGGTGTAGAAGTCGCCGTGGATTTCTTTGACGAAGAGGGCCCCTTCATCTTGGATGCCGTAAGCGCCGGCTTTGTCTAGGGGTGAGCCGGTGCGGACGTAGCTCGCGATCCGCTCATCCATGAAGGCGTCCAAGGGGTGGAAGGTGACGGCCGTTGAGACCGAGAAGGTTTCCTGATGGGGGCCGTCGCAGATGGCGACACCGCTTAAGACGTGGTGCGTTTTGCCGGCCAAGAGGTGAAGCATGCGAGAAGCGTCGGCGGCGTCCGCGGGTTTTCCGAGGATTTCCTCTTCCAGCAAGACCAGCGTGTCGGAGCCCAAGACGACAGCGGGTGAATGGAGTGCGGCGGCTTTGGCCAAAGCCAGAGACTCCACTAAGGGCCGATAGCGGTCAGCGGGGTTCGGGGTCTTGGCGAGCGTGGGGAGAATTGTTCGTTTAAAGTCGTTGGTAACCGTTGACTCGTCGATGGTAACGGTTTCAACGGTGAAGGGGAAGCCACAAAGTTTCAGGAGTTCCTGCCGTCTGGGGGACTTACTGGCCAGAATAAGTGGTTTCATCGCTGCTCCTCCTTGCTTCGTAGGTTTACATGGGTTTACGCGGGCTTTCGCCAATGTACATTCGCCAAAATCATGATATCATGAAAAAGTTCGATCAATGGCTCTCCCGAGGAGAGTCTGCCACGATCCAAAGGAGGCTTATGCGTAGGTGGAGAAGTTAGCGCTCTATGGGTTCAACAACCTGACGAAAACTCTGAGTTTCAACATATACGACATTTGTTATGCCAAGACTGAAAGCGAGCAGCATCAGTATATTGAGTATATCGATGAACAGTATAATTCCGAGCGACTGACCTCGATACTCCTCGATGTCACGGACATGATTGGGGCTCACGTGCTGAATATTTCGAAGCAGGACTATGATCCGCAGGGGGCTTCGGTTGACATTTTGATCGCTGACCAGGGCATGCCGACGGAATCGATTGACCCGTCCAACAACCTGGGAATCTACACGAGGGCCGGGATCGATGAGGAGCTGTCGCAGGCGCAAAGAGAACTCTATATGCGCCTGGCCTCGCACCACGATGAGATTTTAGGCCACTTAGATAAGAGTCATTTGACGGTGCATACGTTCCCGGAATGGCATCCCAACAATGCGATTTCGACCTTTCGGGTGGACATCGAAGTGGCCACGTGTGGGACGGTTTCACCCTTGAATACGCTGGATTTTCTGATCCAAAGCTTCGATTCGGACATCATGACCATCGACTACCGCATTCGGGGTTTTACGAGAAACCGCGACGGGCGAAAATTCTTCTTAGACCACGACATCACGTCCATCCAGGACTACATCAGTGGGTCGACGCTGGCTCTTTATGATGCGCTTGATGTGAATGTTTACCAGTCCAACATTTTTCATACCAAGATGTTGATCAAAGACATCAATTTACAGAAATACGTGTTCGGTTCCAACGTTTCCGAGATGGATGACTACGAACGCAATCAGATTACACAGATGCTGCGCCGCGAAATGATCGAGATTTATTCCGGCGTCAATATTTACGGAGGCCGTTAGCGGATGGGCTATAAAATGGATCAGACGAAGGCACCTTTATACAAGGCTCTTCGTCGTTATCGTGACAAAAGGATTGTCCCTTTCGATGTGCCGGGCCACAAGCAGGGGCGTGGCAATCCGGAGATGACGGATTTTTTCGGCAAACAAGCCATGATGCTGGATGTCAATTCCTCGAAGAATTTGGATAACTTGATTCATCCGGTCAGCGTCATCCGCGATGCGCAGGAGTTGGCGGCGGATGCTTTTGGGGCCGATTCTGCCTTCTTTATGGTGAACGGAACGTCCTCCTCGGTCCAGGCCATGGTACTGACTTGCGTGGGCGAGGGCGATGAGATCATCATGCCCAGAAATGTCCACCGTTCCGCCATCAATGCCCTCATCATCACCGGCGCCGTTCCGGTTTACGTCGATCCGGGCCAGAATGATGCGCTGGGCATTCCGCTTGGGATGTCCGTGGCTGACGTGGAGAAGGCCGTGCGGACCTCGAGGCGATCGTTGAGATCGGCCACAAGGCCGGTATGCGCGTCCTTGTCGATGAGGCCCACGGCACCCACTTCTACTTCGGGGAAGGTTTGCCGCCTTCTGCGATGAGTTGCGGAGCCGATATGGCTGCGGTCAGCATGCATAAGACCGGCGGCTCCCTGACGCAGTCCTCCCTCCTCCTCCTAGGTAAGTCCATGGAAGGTTGGGACGGCTATGTACGTCAGATTATCAACCTCACGCAGACGACCTCCGCCTCCTATTTGCTGATGTCTTCCCTCGACATTAGCCGGCGCAACCTGGCTTTGAACGGGGCGTCTATTTATGCCAAAGTCGTCGAGATGGCTCAGTACGCCAGAGACGAGATCAATGCGATCGGCGGGTATCACGCATTTTCGGATGATGTCTGCAATGGCGATTCCTTCAAGTATTTCGACCATACGAAGCTCTCGGTTCACACGCGTGCCATGGGCCTTGCCGGCATTGAAGTTTACGATATTCTCCGCGATGATTACGATATCCAGATTGAATTCGGCGACCTGGGGAACTTCCTTGCGATCCTCTCGGTAGGAGACCGACAAGCGAACATCGAACGACTGATTGCGGCTTTGGCCGACATCTACCGAACAAAGAAAGGCTCCCCTGCGGGCCTCCTCAGCAGCGAATACCTGGAACCTCAAGTGGTAATGAGCCCGAAACAAGCCTTCTTCTCCCCGACCATTGCG
>CAZCLL010000057.1:0-5171 GCA_964499555.1 uncultured Fastidiosipila sp. | reverse complement strand
TAGGCTATGTGTCCGCAGAATTCGTCATGTGCTACCCGCCCGGCATCCCGATTCTGGCGCCTGGCGAGATGGTGACGCAGGACCAGCTGGACTACATTGCCTATGCAAAAGAAAAGGGCAGCTCCATGTCCGGTACAGAAGATATTACCTTGCAGAATTTGAATGTTCTGGCCCCGAAACGTGAGGGCTAAGTGGGTCTGGGGGCTAGCCGGCGAGAAGGGGCTTTGCACGCCCAGGCTAAAGGAAAGTGAGTAACAATGGAACTATGGTATAGCGAACAACATACTGATAACGTCAAGCTGACTATCCGCGTGGAGGATGTGCTTTGTTCTCGTCGCTCGGACTATCAGCGAATTGATATTTTGGAGACCCCGGAGTTTGGCCGCGTGCTGACCTTGGACGGTGTCCTCATGCTCACCGAAAAGGATGAATTTATTTATCACGAGATGATCACCCATGTGCCCAATGCGGTGCACCCCAAGGTACGTGATGTCTTGGTCATCGGTGCGGGCGATGGCGGAACGATCCGAGAGCTCTGCCGTTACCCTTCTATTGAGCACATTGATATGGTGGAAATCGATGAAGAGGTTGTCAACGTCTGTAAAGAGTTCTTACCAACCGTTGCCAACTCGTTTAAAGATCCTCGTGTGACGTTGACAATCGCCGATGGGCTGCGCTATGTCCGCACCAAGCAGAATGCTTACGATCTGATCATCGTGGATTCGACGGATCCTTTCGGTCCAGGTGAAGGACTTTTCACGCGTGAGTTCTACGGCAACTGCTATAACGCCCTGCGTGAAGATGGTATCTTAGTTAACCAGCACGAGAGCCCCTACTACGAAGCGGACGCTAGAGAAGTGCGCAATACGCACCGCAAAACTTTGCCGATTTTCCCGGTGAATCGCCTCTATCAGGTCCATATTCCAACCTATCCTTCCGGGCACTGGCTCTTCGGCTTCCTATCGAAGAAGTACGACCCGATCGTAGACCTCCGAGCAGAGGATTGGAATGCGCTAGGTTTGGAGACGCGCTACTACAATACGGAGCTTCATAAAGGCTCTTTCGCCCTGCCAAACTACGTCCTGGATTTGCTGAAATAGAACGCACATAAAAAACGCTCTTGCTGCTGCGTGTGGGCAACAAGAGCGTTTTTCTTTATCTTTCAATAATTCTTGCCGGGACGCCAACTGCGGTTGCGCCTTCCGGGACATCTTGCAGGACAACGGCGCCGGCACCAATTTTCGCCCCGTTACCAACGAAAATGGGGCCAAGCAAGGTGGCGCCTGCCCCGATGGTAACGTGGTTACCAACGCTGGGGTGCCTCTTTGCGCCCTTGTCTTTCGACGTTCCGCCCAGGGTCACCCCATGAAAGATCGTGACGTAATCCCCGACAACCGCTGTTTCACCAATCACAATGCCCATTGCATGATCCATAAAAATATGGTGGCCAATGGAGGCGCCGGGATGAATTTCAATGCCCGTTCGGTGGCGAGCACGCTGGGAAAGAAAGCGGGCGAATGTCGTATGCCCCCGCTTGTAAAACCAGTTTGCCAGCCGGTGGGCGCGAAGGGCTGACATCATGGGATAGAGGAAGAGGGCTTCCCCTAAATGTTTGCACGCAGGATCCTCCTGGAGGATGTAACGGCCCTGCTCGATCCACTCCGCAAAAATTTTCATCTTAGGCAAAAAGCACGGTCGACAAGTAGCGTTCCGCGGTATCAGGAAGAACCGTGACAATCGGGCCCTCCACAACTTCGGCCATCTTCAGCGCCCCTACCACGTTAGCGCCAGATGAAATGCCGACCAAAAGACCCTCTTCTTCGCCCAAACGTTTCGCCATGGCGACCGCTTCGTCGGAGGTCACCGTAATAATCCGGTCGACAATGGCGAGGTCAAAGTTTGCCGGCACAAAGTTCGCTCCGATTCCCTGAATCTTGTGGGCTCCGGCCACGCCTTCGGTCAGCATAGGGGATTCTGCCGGTTCCAACGCCCAAATCTGCACGTCCGGCTTCTCTCGCTTCACCACGTGGCCAACGCCAGACACGGTTCCTCCGGTTCCGACGCCGGCAATGAAGCCACCCAGCTCTGGAATCTCCTGCCAAATCTCCACGGCCGTTGTTTTCTCATGGGATTCCACATTGGCCGGATTGCTGAACTGGCCGGGCATAAAATAGCCGCCCTCCGCCACGAGCTCTTCGGCTCTTTTGACGGCGCCGGCCATTCCGCCTTCGTCGATCAAGATGAGCTTGGCGCCATACGCCAGCATGAGTTTTCTGCGCTCCACACTCATCGTTGAGGGCATCACCAGGGTGACTTCGTAGCCCAGTTGTTGGCCGATCATGGCCAAAGCAATCCCCATGTTACCTGAGGTGGGCTCAACGATCTTCATCCCGGGTTTGAGTTCGCCCTTGTCGATCGCCTGGCGGATCATTTCGTACGCCGGGCGATCCTTGACGCTGCCGGCTGGGTTGGTTTTCTCTACTTTGACAAAGATTCTTCCGTTACCAATCGTTTTCAACTGGACTAAGGGGCTGTTACCAATGGTTGACAACACGTTGCGACTCATAAATTGTTCCTTCTTTCTCTGCTTTCCTTGTTTGTGCGCTTGTTTTGGCACAGTAAAATCAATAAAACGAATGCATCAGCTGACACAAAATCAGACTGATTCCTTTACCCGGATCAGACCAGAGACGAACACATGATGATTATTTGGAGAGGGTTAAAAACTAAATAACGGCTAAAAAAACCTATTCGCCTCTGATCTCCCTACATCGGGGACAACACGAACAGGTTTGGGCTTGCGCCAAAAGGAAGGTAGCGGAAAACAGGGTCATTTCGGCAGACGCATCCAAAGAGACATTTTGTTCTTTGCCATAGTCTTGGTTTGCCAAAGACATCGTGCTTTCCTCCTTCGCTAGGATTTGTTAGGTGTAGTTCACCAACTACAATGGAGCCATACTATCACAAATTTCAGATTTGCAAAGGTGTCTTTGGTAACCGTTTGGAAAATTTGGCCTTCCGAAGCAGGTTTTCAAGCGGGAAAAGGGGCTGCAGGCGGCTTTGGCCTACAAAAATCACTCGCTCTTCGGAGGAATGAGCTCCTTCGCTTGCTTCCCGGAAATGTGCTGGGCGGTGAGGGTAAACACGGTCAAAGCCTTCTTCGAGGAGCTGTATTCCGCGTCGAAATCCGCCATAAAGTCCGCAGAGTACTTGAGGCTGAGCACTTTCATGGCGTGCAAAATCTCGTCTTCTTGGGTCAGGATCTGGACCTTGCCGAAAACGATGACGCTCTTGAAGTAGGTCGTGAACTTCTCAGGGACGATGTCATCTTGCGCGACGACGCAGAAACTCGCCTTCTCCCCACGGTGGATCGCATCAATTTTGTGGCCGGAAACCGCCGAATGGAAATAAAGCACCCCGTCCTCGTAGGCATAACTCAGCGGGACCGCGTAGGGATAGCCGTCGTCGCCTTGCAGGGCTAGGACGCCATTGGTCTGTTCGCGCAAAATTGCCTTGGACTCAACTAAAGAAAGTTCCTGCCGGCTCCGGCGCATTTTTCTCCACATGATGGTTGCTCCTTTTATTTGTGTTTTGGGTTGGTGGGTGGCTACCGCAGAAGTTTAAAAAGAAAGTTCTGCGGTAAGGGGTGAGGTTTAGGCCCACTCGAGGAGGACTGCGCCTGAGGTGAGTCCGCTCCCAAAGCCGCAGAGTAAGAGTAGCATACCTGGAACAAGTTTCCCTTCTTCACTGAGGCGGTTCAGGCAATATGGGATGGAGGCGGAGGAGAGATTGCCGGTGTCTTCGAGCATGACGACGACTTTTTCTTCAGGGATGGCGGAGTGTTTGGCGGCTGCATGGATGATCCGCTGATTGGCCTGATGAGGAACAAATAAATCGATGGCGGAGATGGGGACGGCGGCTTTGGCCGTGACTTCATTGACTAAGTCGATGAGCTCCTGGACGGCGTAGCGGTAGACCTCGGAACCGTTCATGTAGAGTTTTTCGCGCTCGTTGGTGAGGGTTCGGCGGGCGGTTCTTTGGTCTTGGCCAAAGGGGTGCGTGACCTGGGTGAGGGCCGGCGCGCTGATGGCTTCGGCGGATTGAGGCTGCGATTTGAGGACGGAGGCGAGGAGCTTACCCTCCCCTTGCGTGACGATGCAAGCGCCGGCCCCGTCGCCGAAGAGGATGAAGGAGCTTCGATCGGTGAAGTCGAGGAAATGGCTCATGGCTTCGGCGGAAACGACCAGAATGTTTCGGATTGAGGGGTCCTGCAGGTAACGGGCAGCCATATCGAGGGCGTAGATGAAGCCTGAGCAGGCGACATTGACGTCGAAATTGAAGGCTTTGTGGATGCCGAGCTCCCGGCAGACGAGGCTGGCCATGGAGGGGGTATAGTAATCGGGCGTGCAGGTGGTGAAGATGACGCCGTCGATGTCGTCGGGGCTGAAATGCGCTTTTGCCATGGCTTGTTGGGCGGCTTTGGTACCGAGTTCCCAGCAATTTTCGCCGTTGGCGTAGTGGCGGCTCCGGATGCCGGTTCGGGTCCGGATCCATTCGTCGGAGGTTTCGACGACTTGGGAGAGGTCGTCGTTGGTGACTTGGAGTTCAGGTAGGTAGGATGCTGTGGAGATGATGGAGAGATTCATAAGGAACCGTCCTTGTTGTGGATTTTTGGGGTTGGGGGTTGGGTTTTGGGTTTTGGTGGCTACCGCAGAAGTACGAAATTAAAGTTCTGCGGTAGGCGGTTTTCTGGATGGATGGCGTTCTGCTTGTTGGTCATTTCTTTTGTTTCGTGCTGTAAGAGTATCGGAAATCACTTTGTCTGGTTGTGATATTGGTTTTTGCTTGGGTTTGGGTCTTCGCTTTGGTTGATTCTGGTTTGGGCTTGAACATTGGTCTTTATCGATTCAAACCGTTCTGCAAATTACTTTGATGATCAAAATAATTTGGTGTAAGGATACAGAACCTTGGCTTTTGCGTCAACTTGTGGGATCACCATCTGGGTGATCTGGATGATCTGGATGATCTGGGTGATCTGGCTGATCCACCATTTGCATTTGGAATCCCCCGCCTAGGTTGGGGTAAAGTATAAAAATCCTTTATCAATACATAATTGAAGACCCCTTCGCTGCATTTACGGAGCATTTTTGCGTCAACTTATTTCTGTAATA
>CAZCLL010000056.1:0-14709 GCA_964499555.1 uncultured Fastidiosipila sp. | reverse complement strand
CTTCCATTTCTTTATTTTTGATTTACAAACTGGGATTTAAGTTTGCACTCAAGCCGGTAATTTTCCATAAAGTAGCTCAATAAGAAATATTGTTTGCCTACTTGTCCTTTTCATCCTTGTCCTTTTCATCCTTGTCCTTTTCATCCTTGTCCTTTTCATCCTTGTCCTTTTCTTCCTTGTCTTCTCTTTCTTCCTTTTTTTTGTATATTATGCCCATAATGTAATATGCTATAGATTGGAGAGAAAAACATATTTTGTAAATATTGCTTAGTTTAAACAAAAAAGATAAAGCAACAAGGAATACAGAAAAGATAGCTAATTTAAACAATGGATCACTTTCTTGTTTCATCTCTCACTCCCCCAAACGGTTAGCTAATTTCCCCTGAACTTCTCATATTCTAAGCGCATTATAGTGTATAATAGCAATAATTGTAGGTTTTTAAAATACAAAAGGAGGTTGTTAATTTCTCTTTCCGGTACTTTCCGGTCTTTCCGGATCCGGACCATGTCTGGGGAGTTTGCGAGATGATTGAGAAGACAATTGCGGGTTATTCGCACGGGCTCATCAGTTTTCAAAGAACACCTGGGTGATTAGCCCAGGCGGTTCTTGAAATCTTCGTAGGAAAATTCTTTGACGAGTCGTAAGCCGTCGTCGCCAAAGAGGTAGATGGAGGGGAGGGGCATGCCGTTGAAGGTTGTCGTTTTGACCATCGTATACAGGGCCATGTCGCAAAGGATGAGCCTATCGCCCGGCATTAATTGACGCGGGAAAGCATAGTCACCAATTACATCGCCGGCCAGGCAGGTGGTGCCGCCCAATCGATAAAGATAGGGATTTTCGTCGCTGTTTTCACCCGTGTCGGTGCCAAGGAGGATGCCGGCTTCGGAAGCACTACCGACAGAACTGCTGCTCTCTACTAGGAATAGTTTAGGTTGGTAAGGCATCTCAAGGACATCCGGCATGTGACAGGTGGCGGATGTGTCGAGAATGGCGATGTCGACCACGTTCTGGACAAGGTCCTGGACTTCTGTGATGAGCCAGCCACAGTTCAGGACAACCGCTTCGCCGGGTTCAAGATAGACTTCAAGTTGGTACGTGTTTTGGGCGTCGCGGATGACGTCTTTTAAGAGGTCTAGGTCGTAATCGTCACGCGTGATGTGGTGGCCACCGCCGAAATTGATCCATTTCATGTTTTGGAGCCAGGGGTCGAAGCGATCTTTGACGGCTTGCCAGGTTTTGGCCAAAGAATCCGAATTCTCCTCACACAGGGTGTGGAAGTGAAGGCCATCAATGCCGTCGAGCCCGTAATGCTCAACACCTTCCAGGAAGGATTGACGGGGGATGCCGAGTCTGGAGCCCGGCGCCGCTGGATCGTAGAGGTCTACACCACCAGTTGAAAATTCAGGATTGATACGCAGGCCAATCGATACCGGCTTTTTCCCCGCAGAGAGGCGCGCTTCACGGCTCGCCTCAATCTGCTCGCGGTATTTGAGCCACTGGGCGAAAGAGTTGAAGATGATGTGGTCACTGATTTCGAGCAAGCGGGTAAGCTCTACCGGCTTATAGGCAGGGGAGAAAACATGGACTTCCTTGCCGGGCATTTCGCTGTAACCAAGTTCCGCTTCGTAGATCCCAGAACTGGTCACGCCATCCAGATATTGGCCGATGAGCGGGTAGGTTTCGAAGAGGGAGTAGGCTTTTTGGGCCAAAAGAATCTTGCAAGAGGTTTCCCGGCGGATTTCTGCTAAGAGGCGGAGGTTGTCTTCTAGAAGCCTCGTATCTACAAGGAAAGAAGGCGTCATGACCTCGGCAAAAGGCAAATCAAGTGGTGCAGGGCGGAGGGTATTAGCCAACAAAGACGCCGGTTTAAACGAAGCGTCCTGAATTCGCAACGGTAGGTAACGGTTGTAAACCGTTGCCAACAGTTGGCAATCGTTGGTAAAGCTCAAGGTTTCCAGGGCAGAAGCGTAGGAAAACCAGTCTCCATCTAAGATTTCAGCGCTCTGCAGGCGCAAAGCCAAGTCACCAGAAGGTTGAGCGATATAATACCGAACCTGTTTCAAAACACCGGGCTCCGGATAGTAGTGCGTACGAAAATCCGTTTCGTGGATGATGACAGCATCCAAGCCAGTCTCCTCGTAGAGCTCACGGAGCGCCGTTTCGGGATAAGATTCGCCGGGATTCTGGTGCCCTTTGGGAAAACCCCAATGACCCTGGCGGTGTTTCAGGAGCAGAACTTCATTCTCCTGATTAAAAAGGAGTACACCGCAGGAAATGACCTTCGGTTCGTTGCCTTGTAAAAGTTCGTAGGGAGAAGAACTAGCCATAATCGTACTCCTTGAATTGAGGTGGCCAAAGCCGCAGCCGGCAGCTTTGGCCTGCGAGTGAAAAACACTCGAAACGGCCGAGGAAACTACCGCAGAAGTTTAAAAAGAAAGTTATGCGGTAAGGGTTGAAGCTACCGCAGAAATTTAAAAATAAAATTCTGCGGTAAGGGGTGGAGGCAGCGATCAATCCACCGGCACTGGATTGAAATCCTCGATCCACGGCAAACCCCATTGGTTTAGGGCGTCCATGAACGGATCCGGATCGAACTCTTCGACGTTGAAGACACCGGGTTTGGCCCATTTGCCGGTCAGGACCAACATGGCACCGATCATGGCGGGGACACCGGTGGTGTAGGCGACGGCTTGGGAGCCGACTTCTTTGTAGGTTTCTTCGTGGTCGCAGACGTTATAGACGTAATAAGAGCCTTCTTTGCCGTCTTTGAGGCCGTGGATGATGCAGCCGATGTTGGTTTTGCCTTTGGTGAGGGGGCCTAGGGTGGAGGGGTCGGGGAGGACGGCTTTTAGGAACTGCAAGGGGATGATCTGTTGGCCTTGGAAGTCGATGGGCTCGATGGAGGTCATGCCGACGTTTTCTAGGCATTTGAGGTGGGTGAGGTAGCTTTCGCTAAAGGTCATGAAGAAGCGAATACGCTTGATGCCGGGCATGGTGAGGGCCAGCGATTCGATTTCTTCGTGGTGGAGAAGGTACATGTCTTTCTCGCCGATTTGCGGGAAGTTGTAGACGCGCTTGATTTCCATGGGTTCGGTCTCGTTCCACTCGACGTTCTCCCAGTAGGAGCCTTTGGCCGAGACTTCGCGAATGTTGATTTCGGGGTTGAAGTTGGTGGCGAAGGGGTAGCCGTTGTTGCCGGCGTTGCAGTCCAGGATGTCAATGTACTGGATGGTGTCGAAATAGTGCTTCAGCGCATAAGCGGAGAAGACGGAGGTGACGCCGGGGTCGAAGCCGGAGCCCAGAATGGCGGTGATGCCGGCCTTTTCGAAGCGTTCGTGGTAGGCCCACTGCCACTTGTATTCGAAGCGGGCGGTGTCCTCGGGCTCATAATTGGCGGTGTCTAAGTAGTGGGTTTTGGTCGCCAGACAAGCATCCATGATGGTCAGATCCTGGTAGGGTAGGGCGAGGTTCACCACGATGTCGGGCTTGTACTGCTCGATGAGCGAAATCAAGTCGTCCGTGTTGTCGGCGTCGACCTGAGCCACCGAAATCTCCGAACCCTTGCCGTCTACTTGCGCTTTGAGCGCCTGACACTTGGCCAAAGTCCGACTCGCAATCATGATCTCCGGGAAAATCTCGTGGTTTTGCACCATCTTATGTACACAGACAGAGGCGACACCCCCTGCACCAATTACCATTGTTCTTGCCATGAAAGCCCTCCTTCGTCCACAACGCTTTGTGATTTCAATTACTACGCACAAGAAAAAACCTGCACGCTACCTAAATTTTAGCATACAGGTTTGGGCTTCGGCGGTCTGTTCGGGTTTTCGCTTGGGGCTTAGGTTTCGGCACTTCGTTACGGCCAAAGCCGCCTGCCGCCACCTTGATCTAGTTGTCGCGAGCTGAGGTGGCTGTCTTAGGCTTTGGCCAAAGTCATCAGTAACATCTCGCGGAGGAGCTTTACGGCTGCGGCGGTGGAGATGCCGCTGGGGTCGTAGGGGGGGCTGAGCTCGTTGATGTCGAAACCCACGATCTTGAGGCCGCGAAGGGAAAGGAGGGCTTCGTGGAGCTCGTTGAAGCTGACACCACCGGGCTCGGGCGTACCGGTGCCTGGCATGACGGAAGGATCCAAAACATCAAGATCCAAGGTGATGTAGACGGGGGCTTGGCCGATTTTGGCGGGGGCATCGACGATTCCGCTTAGAGTAAAGGGGTTCATGTCCATGTGGGTTTTGGCCCAGTCGAACTCTTCTTTGATGCCGGAACGGATGCCGTAGCTGTGGATGCGGCCATCGCCCAGGATGTCCCAGCATTTTCGAATGACGGTGGCGTGGGAAAGGGCTTCGTCGAAGAAGGTTCTGATGGTGCCCAAGGTGACCAGATGCTCGCCGCCGATCATGACGGGGAGTTTGTCGTGGTCTAGGATTCTTGTCGTGGCTTCTTCGATGAGATCCAGGACTTTGGCCGGGTTCCCAAAGGGGAGGACGAGGTCGCCTGCGTCATGGATTTGGTGATCGTCCAGGGAGCGGTCCTGACGAGGGCTATAGGTTTCTAGATAGTAGGAGTCTCTGCGCATCTGGCCGGCGGCAAAGCGAGTGCCGGGGCGGAAGGAGGCGGTGTTGTCGAAGGGGGCGCCGAAAACGACGGCTTCGGCTTCTTCGAAGCTGGCTTCGAAAGCTAAAAATTCCAACGGATTGGTCATGTCTTGGAGCGATGTGCTCATACGTTTCACCTTGTTTACTTCCTTATAAGCTTGTTTGATGATTTTCTTGCGGTTTTTTCTTGGGAAAATGTGAACTTTGCCGCCCCGGGCTTCCCATTCTGGTGAAATCGTGGTAATGTGCGGGGTAGGTATTTGTTCAAGTGAGATTGTAGCGATTTTTTTACGCCTGTAAAATTCTTAATGTTACAGTTGTGTTACAATAATTTCACGTACCGCACGCGAGACCGCCTTGTTTCCTTTTTCTTACAAGCGGCCTTGTCGATTAAGGAGACAAAACTACTCATGAAGAAGTTTGCAGCATTACTTGCGTTTGCTATTGCAGTACTCAGTCCCATATTTTTTCTTAAGGCAGAAGAGTCTTCCGTGGCTCCTCTCACAGTGGAATTGACTTCGGATGATGCGGAGTTTCAGGCGTCTGACCAGATTCCTTTGACGGCAGTTGTCCGGAATAATTCGTCGGTGGAGATTCGGAATATTGAGTTGGCTCTTGATTTGCCGAAGGGTTTTACCCCAGTGGGTCAGGAAGGGGCGAAGGAGATTTCCGCTTTGCCAAGTGGCGAGAGCGCGGAGCTTTCTTGGTTACTGAATTTTACAGCCCCTGTGATGGGCATCAATAAACTGGAGACGCTTCCGGAATCGGTTGCGACGGCCGTGATTGATCGCAACATCACGATTCATTCGTATTTCCTTTTAGGTGCCGGTGGGGTTTTGGTCTTACTTGCCGGTGTTGGCGTGGCGCGTTCGCTTCGCAAGAAGCAGATCCGGAAACGTCGCTTCACGGGATACCTCTTAATCGGGGGACTTATCTTGAGTTTTGCGTTGCCGGCGGCGCCGGCTTTGGCCATGGAAAGCGCTAGCACCGAGAATACTAGCCAATCCGTGATCATCCGCGTGGATGGCGTGGACTTCGAAGTGCAAGTGAAGATGAGCTTCGCAATGGGGCAAGATTCGATTGATTCGCTTTTGGGGCAGATTCCGAACCGTAATGCGAGTGACCTCACGTTGCTGACGACGGGTGGGCTTCTGCCTGTGGAGACGACGCTCCCTGTGACGTCGGGAACGACTGAAACGACTGAGGAAGAGACTTCTGCTGCGACAGAGGATGATCTCGGAACATGGGAGCCGGATGCACCTGTTGCGATTCCGGATTTCTTCTACCACATGGTGACCCAGGGCGAGACGTTCTACTCGATTGCGACCCACTATGATCTGACGATTTATGAGCTGGCTGCGTACAACGGGAAGACCTTGGATTCGCTCCAGGTCGGTGAACAGCTGAAGATTCCGGCGTCTCTCGCTGCCTTACATGAGGCGGAGCGCTTGGCTTATGAACAGTTTACGGAAGAGCCTCAGTCTGAGGAAACGTCGACGGAAACGCTTGCGCCGACCGTGACGGAACTTCCGACCGAGGAAGCGACGACTACGACGGAAGAGCCGACCACGACGACGACCGAAGCGCCGACGACGACAACGACCACGGAGGCTCCCACGGAGGCTCCCACAACCACAACGACTACGGAGCCGACCACGACGCTGGTCGACGAGCCTGAAGAGACCACGACGGAAGCGGACGAGACCACAACAACGGCTGAGCCTACTACGACGACTACGGCGCCGCCGACCACAACGACGACTGCAGCTCCGACCACAACCACGACGGCAGCGCCTACCACCACGACCACGGCCCCGCCGACGACGACCACAACAACGGCAGCGCCTACCACTACGACCACCGCACCGCCGACCACGACTACGACCACGGCTGCGCCAACCACGACCACTACTGTAGCGCCGACCACCGCTCCTCCGGTCATCACCGGCAGAAGTGCGAAGATCCAGAATTGGTACAACAACAATAGCGGCTATATCGGTTCGAGAACCCCTGCCGGCTACAACGCCAGCTCATACACCTGGGGCGCCTGCACCTGGTACGCCTACAATGCGAGAGCCGCGATCGGTGAGCCGGTCGAGACGAACCTCGGCGGCGCCGGGACTTGGGGTCTCAGAACGAGCCTGCCCGTCCACAACGATCCGCGCGTGGGTTCCGTTGGCTGGAGTCAGAGCGGCTACCACGTCTTCTTCGTCGAAGCCGTCTATGCCGATGGCAGCATCCTCATCTCCGAGGGTGGTTGGAACTACATCAACGGAAACTACAACCAGCGCGTGCTCCGTGCCTACTCCGCTGCAAACTACCGCTACATCGACTAAGAGAGGAAGAAGGGGCTACTAGCGGCGGCTTTGGCCAAAGCCACCTGCCACACACCTCTCACGCGAACACAAGTACATACATAGGCTAGAGGCAGCTACGGGCTGCCTTTCGCTTGTCCATCAGGGGGTGGCACCCCGGCTCAAACCAGTTGAACCCGCACGGAAGCGTTCTGTGCTATAGTGATGCCTCAAACTTTCAAACTTGTAAACAGGAGAATGACATGCTTGCCAAACTTCGCTCGCTTTTTGTGACCCGGGACATGACAGAAGGGTCGGTACTGAATAACTTGGTCTGGTTTTCGATTCCGCTTCTCTTGGGGAATTTCGCGCAGCAACTTTATGCAACGGTCGACTCGATCATCGTTGGACGGAGTGTGCCCGGCGGTCTGGCGGCGATTGGGGCGACGGGGCCGATCATTAACTTGCTAATTGTGCTGTTTATGGCGATTTCGACCGGCGCATCGATCATGGTGGCGCAGTTTTTCGGGGCGAAAGATTATAAGCGCCTCGGCCGCACGATTGGCAATACCTTGGTGCTCATTTTCCTGGCGGCGCTCCTGATGATGGCGATTGCGATCCCGACGGCGGAACCAGTGCTTCGGCTCTTGGATACGCCCGAAGAGATCATTGGCATGTCAAAAGACTACCTGGTGATCAGTTTTATCGGCGTCATGGGCACGGCGTACTACAACATTGTTGCCGGCATTTTGCGCGGTCTCGGCGATGCGTTTACGCCATTGCTTTTCTTGCTGCTGGCCGCGGCGCTCAATACCATATTGGATATGCATTTTGTGTGGAATTTGGGTTGGGGCGTGGCCGGCGCCGCATGGGCAACCATCATTTCGCAGGCGATCTCTGCGGTTTTGGTCCTCTACCGGCTCTACCGTGTGCCGACGATCAATAAGCTCACCAAAGAAGACCTCAAACCCGATTTTGCCCTCATCAAAGAACTTTTGCGCCTAGGCCTCCCCGCCGGCGTGACCCAGGGCATCTTTTCCCTCGCCATGATCATGGTCCAAAACCTCACCAACCAAATGGGCACCACCGTCATCGAGGCCAATACTGCCGTTATCCGTATTGATGGTTTCGCAATGATGCCGAACTTCACCTTTGGCATGGCAGCCACCACCTTCATCGGCCAAAACGTCGGTGCCGGCCTCATGGATCGCGTCCGCGACGGCGCAAAAGTGATCACCCGCCTAGCTCTTGGCGTTTCGACCACCTTGACAGTCTTGATTCTGCTTTTCGGCCGCCAAGTGCTGACCCTTTTCACCACAAATTCGGAGGTCATCGAGATCGGCTACGGCATGATGTTGATTTTGGCCGTGGGCTATGTTGCCGTTTCGCAGACCCAAGCGTACGGCGGAATTCTCCGCGGCGCTGGCGACACCATGGCGTCGATGTGGATTTCGCTGGCCACCGCGGTCGGCATGCGTGTTCCTTTGGCCTACTTCCTCACCTGGATCAGCCGTTCTGAGCGGTGGCCCAACGGTTCGCCTTTCATGCTGAATTTGTCGCTCCTCATCACCTGGATTTTAGGCGCAATCTTCACCTACGCCTGGTTCAAACGCGGAAAGTGGCGCGACAAAGCCGTCATCAAAGATCTACTAGCGCAGCAGGAACAGTCGTAGAAATTTCCGCAGAACTTTAATTTCGTACTTCTGCGGTAGCCGCTTTCGCAGAATTTTAATTTCGTACTTCTGCGGTAGCCGCTTTCGCAGAACTTTAATTTCGTACTTCTGCGGTAGCCGCTTTCGCAGAACTTTATTTTCGTACTTCTGCGGCGCGGGCCAGCAACGCTCCCGCCTCGTTTTTCAGCACCCCCCGAATCACTTCGTCCCAGAGGCTTTCGAGGACTTGGCCGAGCTTTGGGCCTTCCGGCCAGCCGCGAGCCAAGAGGTCCCGGCCGCTAATGGCAAGTTCGGTGGGGGTTGCGGGAAGTTTTTCTGCTTCAATGGTGGCCAAAGCCGCCTGTACGGCTTCCACGTAATCAGGGGCTTCGTCGATGGCTTCTAGTAATTTCAGCCACTGCTGGCTGTCGATTCCATACGCCCGGGTGTGGAGAAGGAGAGCCGGCGGCTTTGGCCAGGAAGGTTTGTGGTCGACAGCGCTTGTGTAGGCGAAAAAAATGCGACTTTCCTCGCGGCTGAGGCGGAGGCGAGAAAGGGCTTGGGCACGCGTGGACTCGGGCATCAGAAGGCCGATGAGGCTGAGGCGGGTCGCGAAATCGGGCGGTAGTTTGCGAAAAGCCTCCGCTGTGAAACGAGGGTCCTTACGGTTGGCTTCCGGGAAAAGATAGAAGAGGATATCTTCTTGCAGCGCCAGTTGGTTGGCGAAATGGTCGGCAGTCAAGATGCGCCGAAGCTCGGCGGTGATGCGCTCGGGGGCGATCCAGCCAAGGTCGGTGAATAGGTGGCGCGCCGCTCGGAGCGTTTCGGTCTCGATCGCGAAACCATAGGTGGCTGCGAGGCGGTAGGCGCGCATGATGCGGAGGGCGTCCTCGCCGAAACGCCTGAACGGGTCGCCGACCGCCCGAATCAGCCCAGCGCGGAGATCTTCTAGCCCTCCTTGCTGATCGACGAGACCGGAGTCGGGATTCCAAGCTAGCGCATTGATGGTGAAGTCGCGGCGTTCGAGGTCTTTGGCCAAAGTCGAAAAACGCACCTGATTCGGTCGCCGATGGTCCCGATAGTCAATGTCCTCGCGAAAGGTGGTGATTTCGTAAAGCTTGCGGTTCAGAATGACGCCCACGGTCCCGTGTTTGAGGCCGGTCAAAACCTGCGGGTAGTCAGCGAAAATCTCCTGCATGACGTCCGGCGAGGCGGAACTTGCGAGGTCGAAATCGCCCGGCGCACGCCCTAAAAGCAGGTCACGCACGGCTCCGCCGATCAGGTAGGCCTCGTGGCCGTGATCGCGAAGCCTCGTCATCAGCGTGAAAACCTCAGCCGGCACCTCCCAGTCCTGCGATAGATCCTGCAAATCGGGCATCCTCAGAGCTCGCTCAAAAACTGGCCGTAGCCTTCTTCTTCCATCCGCTCTTTCGGGATGAAACGCAGCGCCGCCCCGTTGATGCAGTAGCGAAGCCCACCCTGGTCCACCGGCCCATCGGTAAACACGTGCCCCAAGTGACTGTCCGCCACATCCGAGCGAACCTCCATGCGGCGCCTGCCCGGGACGCGGTAATCCAGCCGCTCCTCGAGCTGCCCCTGCCTGATCGGGCGCGTAAACGAAGGCCAGCCGCAGCCCGCATCGTACTTATCGCGTGACGAAAACAGCGCCTCGCCACTCACAATATCCACATAAATACCGGGCTCCCATTCCTGATCCAGTTCCGACGTAAAGGGGCGCTCCGTGTCCTCCTCCTGGGTCACGCTGTAAGAAATCTCCGACAGGGTGCTCCTCAAGGCCTCCTCCGAAGGCTTCTCGTAAGGCCTCGTCACCAGCACCGCATCCGCCGGCGGCAGCGTGTGGAAACTCACATGGCAGTAGCCACCCGGGTTCTTCGTGAGGTAATCTTGATGGTTCTCCTCCGCCTCGCTAATGTTCGCGAGCGGCAGCACCTCCGTCTGAATCGGTTTATCGTGGCGGCGTTGTTCTTTGGCCAAAGCCGCAGAGATCACCGGAATATCCTCCTCCGTCAGGTAGTAGATACCACTCCGGTATTGACGCCCCACATCCGCCCCCTGCCGATCCTTTTGGGTCGGATCAAACGTCAGGAAAAAATACTTCAAAAGATGCGGCAGATCAATCCGCTCCGGATCAAAGGCAACAAAAACCGCCTCCACATGATCCGTCTTGCCCGTACAAACCGTCCGGTAATCCGGATCCAGTGTCGTCCCATTGGCATACGCTGCAAACGTGCGCGTCACGCCCGGAAGCTTCTTCAAATAGGCCTCCGTGCCCCAAAAGCACCCGCCCGCCAAAACAATCGCTTTATTCTTCTCATCTACTCGTATATCGGTCCTCTGACCGGTTAAAATTTCGTCCATCGGAAACTCCTCCGTTGCAGTTTTATCCGCAGAACTTTATTTTTAAAGTTCTGCGGTAGTCGCTTTCGCAGAATTTTATTTTTAAAGTTCTGCGGTAGTTGCTTTCGCAGAATTTTAATTTTAAAGTTCTGCGGTTGTCGCTTTCGCAGAATTTTAATTTTAAAGTTCTGCGGAAAGAAACTCTTTGAAAATTGTAGCACGCCCCGACGCTTTCGTTCGTGCCTAGCCCCGAAAGTTAACCGTATCGTAATCAAAACCTAGAGTTATCCTCATACAAGATCCGAAAAATCCCGTTATACTGTCTTCTGGAAGCGTTTCTTGTGTAATCACATGCGGTGGACAGGCTTGCGTGGCAAACCTAGCAAACAAGACTTGCCTGGAAAACCAAGCTCACGAAGCAACCGAGCCACACCAAGCAAACGCTTGCAGCTATAGCAGCCATAAGCAGCTATATGCATCTATAGCAGCCATCTGCAGTCTTTAAAAAGGAGACTTTCAAGGAGACTTCATGGAAGCCTTTGTAGTTGAGGTTCTGAATCGATTCGGGTACCTTGGTATTTTTCTTTTAATTGCGCTGGAATCACTTTTCCCGCCTTTGCCAGCGGAATCCGTCATGCTGATCACCGGTTTCGCGTCGCAGCTGGATGGGGTCGAAATCAATGCGTGGTTGGTGGCTTTGGCCGCAACGTTGGGGAGCTTGGCGGGGGCTTTGATCCTCTATTTTTTGGGCTCTTTTCTTACGCACAAACGACTCGACAGCTGGCTGAAAAAACACTTCCCCCGCTACCCCGGGCTGCGGCGCGGACTGAATAAAACCTTTGCTTTCTTTTATAAATATAACCAATCAGCCGTGTTTTTCGGGCGTTTCTTGCCGGTTGTGCGCCCGTTGATTTCCTGGCCCGCAGGCATGACCCGGATGCCTTTGGTGCCTTTTGCGACCTTCACCTTTATTGCCTGCGGGCTCTTCAACACCTTCTATGTATTCATGGGGAACACCGTCGGCATTTACAAGCAGCAGCTCTGGAATTTCGTTATGGAGCACATCGTTTGGCTGAGTGCGTTGGCCATAACCTTGCTCCTGATTGCTGCGATCATCCTCATCCGCAAGTTTCGCGAGGATCTGGCCAAAAAACTCCGCCGCAAGGAGCGTTTCCGCCAGGCTCGGCAAAGGCGCGCCGCGAAGTTCGCTTCCAAGACTTCGGCCAAAGCCGCAGCCCCCCCACCTTCTACGGAGAAGCGAGCTGAAGCGGAACCGGCGGCTTTGGCCAAAGAAAAAGTGCAGGGAAACGTACAGCAAAGTGTTGCTTCTTCTGCTAAAAATGGACCGGACGAAAGCGAGGGACTTCTGCCTCGGTAATCCATGCTAAAATACATAGCAAAGGCAGCTCCCGGCTGTGGAAAGAGGTGGAAGATGAATCTCGCATCGATTAATTATGCAGGCAGCCCGATGCTTGCGGTAGTATTGCCGGATGGGCGGATTGTGTCTTTGCAAGCGTTAGGGTTTAAGGTGCGCGAGATGCAGGAACTGATTGAGACGTACAGCCCCTGGCTGCACGGACGGATCCTGGAAAGTCTCGCGGCAAATGCGGACAACGAGGATGTTTACTTGAATCCTTCCCTGGTGCGCCTTCGTCCGCCGCTGCGCTACCCGAAGTCGGATTTCATTTGCTTGGGCCTGAATTATCGCGACCACGCCCTGGAATCCCAGAAGTACCTGCACCCGTCGGAAACGGATGTGGTGGATCGCAGCTATCCGGTCTATTTCTCGAAGCGCGCCTCCCGCACGGTCGGCCACGGGGAAGTGGTGAACGGGCATTTTGATATGGTCGATGACCTGGATTATGAGGTGGAACTGGCTGTAATCATTGGCCAAAGAGCCCGCCACGTCAGTCCCGAGCAGGCAAAGGACTATATTTTTGGTTACACGATCGCAAATGATTTTAGTGCCCGAACCATCCAAAATCGCTACAAACAGTGGTATTTCGGCAAAAGCCTTGATGGCTACGCCTGCTTTGGCCCCTGGATTACGACGGTGGATTCACTTGCTTTCCCTCCTGAACTGGGCATTCGCAGCTACGTCAACGACGAGCTCCGCCAAAACGCCAACACAAATCAGCTAATTTTCTCGATTGCTGAAGTGATCTCGGAACTAAGCCAAGGCATGACCCTAGACCCCGGAACGGTGATCATTACTGGCACCCCGGCGGGCGTCGGTTTCGGTGGCGATGAGAAGCGCTTCCTCCGCCCGGGCGACGTGGTCCGCTGCGAAATCGACGGCATCGGCATCTTGGAGAATGAGATTGTGTGAGTTGGTCGAGGCCTGGCCGGTGATCTGTGGTAGCGGCCTGGCCGGTGATCTGTGGTAGCGGCCTGGCCGGTGATCTGCGGCCTTCCTAACATTGACATGAAAAAAGCAGCCAGCGCGGCTGCTTTTTAATATTGAGATTTCTGGGAGTTTTGGTGCGTTGGGGTTTGGAGTTGGTGTTGAGAATTTCGCCCCTACCCACCGTACTTCGCAGGAAATTTATTTCACTGCGTTATTGTAATTCTCCTCAACTTGGTCCCAATTGACGACGCTCCAGAAAGCCTTCACATAATCCGGGCGTCTGTTCTGATAATTCAGATAATAGGCGTGCTCCCAAACATCGATGCCCAGGACCGGAGTCTTGCCATCGCTCAAAGGCGAATCTTGGTTAGCCGAAGAGGTCACTTCAAGCTTGCCATCGCTGCCAACAACGACCCAAGCCCAACCAGAACCAAAGCGATTCGCAGCCGCCGCGTTGAACTCTTCTTTCAAAGCATCCAGGCTACCCCACTTGTCTTCGATGGCTTTGGCCACATTACCCACCGGCGTGCCCGTACCAGTGGGGCCGATCACCTTCCAGAAGAAGCTGTGATTCGCATGTCCGCCACCATTATTGCGAACAGCCGTGCGCTTGTCCTCCGGAATCTGATCCAAATTGGCGACAACATCCTCAATCGGCTTGTCGGCCCACTCGGTGCCCTCAAGCGCCGCATTCACCTTATCAATGTAAGCCTGGTGATGTTTGGTGTGGTGAATTTCCATCGTGCGTGCATCAATGTGTGGTTCCAATGCATTGTAAGCATAAGAAAGTTCAGGTAAAGAATAAGCCATAATATCCTCCTATGGTATACGTCGTGAGGGTTTCGCTGTTGCAGTAACTGTTGCTTGCTCTGCTACTCGCCGTCGGCCGACCTCAGGCATTGCTGATCTCTTACAAGTGTGCCTCGGAAGCCCAGCCAAGCGCAGTTTTATCAACCTCACGTGATTTACTATGTTTCTATGATACGTGTTCCCGCCGCCCGAAAGTGTTTCAAGAGTTACCCATTGCTAACTTTGAGGATTTTCCCCTTCTAGGGTTCCGCTGGCTTTTTTCTTTTGGCCAAAGCCGCCTCTCACACCTTGCTACCACCGCCATTTGTTAATCCCTGCATCAGGTGCGTTAAGTGATATAGGTATAATCTCTTCTGTCGGCTGTTGTTCAGGCTGATATCCACAGCGGCCAGTGAGTTCAGTACTTGAAGTGATGCGATGGGGGATAATCCTTACACAGAATTGATGTATTGGGTGAAGAGAGTCCTGTGTTCGGTCCCTGTTTGGATCGATATCCCCCATTTCTAGTGATTTTCAGAGGGAAGGTGGGCGCAGCAAATAGATAACTTATTAAGATGGTCAGGATCTGTCACTGTCCATGCTTACTATGTTATCTATTCTTTGATTTTCCAGAAAACAGCGCTAAAACAAGATAAAAAACCCCATTTGAGGG
>CAZCLL010000055.1:0-14890 GCA_964499555.1 uncultured Fastidiosipila sp. | reverse complement strand
AATTCCAAGACAGACAAGACGTCAGCAACGAGCCAAATTAGGCTGGCAGCGACAGCTAGCCCCGTAAAGGCTAGTCTTTTTTTACGAGAACCCCGTCCCGCATCTGGTAGGTCTCATCCACCATGTCCACGATCTCTAGGTCATGGGTCACGATAATGACACAGTAGTTCTCCTCATGAGCCAGTTTCGCCAGCAGTTCCACGATCGTGCGGGCATTCTCCGTGTCGAGGTTTCCAGTGGGTTCATCTGCGAGGATGAGATTCGTGTCCATGGCCAAAGCCCTCGCAATCGCTACTCTCTGCTGCTCGCCGCCAGAGAGCATAGACGGGTAGCGGGTAAACACGGAATCCGGAAGATCAACACTTCGGATGAATGCTTCCGCAAGAGGTTTCGCCTCTTTCGGGCTCATCTTATGGAGTTCCATGGGGTACATCACATTTTCGAGCGCCGTCAAGAGCGGAAAGAGGCGGAAATTCTGGTAGATCATCGCCACTTGTTCGCGCCGGTAGCGATCCAAATTCAAGGTTCTGGTCGAGACTTCCCGAAAGAACACATCACCATCCTTCGGCACATCTAAGCCGGCAATGAGCGAAAGCATCGTGGATTTCCCGCTACCACTCTTGCCGATAATGGCATAAATCCGGCCTTGCTCAAAGGAGCAGCTTACCTCTTTCAAGGCATCAGTCTTCTGATAGCGACCACCGTATGAATAGGAAACATGGTCCAGTGTGAGAATGCTCATCTTCTTCCCTCCTAATCTTTCTCTTGCCGAATCGACAATGCGGACTTACTGTTCTGCTGGATCGTGGCTACAATGACGCTGATCGCATAGGCAAAGAGGAAGGCGTAGACCTGCCAGTCCAGCAGCTTGTCCCCTTGCCCCTGCATGAGGAGCAAGACCGCAGCCAGACCAGCTCCAATCAGTAGCAAGAGCGCTTGCTCGCCTAAGATCGTGACAAAGATATCCGTTTTCTTCGTCCCCATTCCTCGCATGAGGGCAATATTTTCACGCCTGGACCGCACCGCTAAGAAACCGGTAATTGCACCCAGGGCGAGCACTAAAACAAGGAGTACCGGGTACAAAATTTCTAGGTAGCGACTCCGCTGATCGATCGAGCTGATGTTCTCTAGGAATTGCGCATCTTCGATAACGACCGTGATTCTCACATCGTTAGCCTGGGAGGGGCCGGAGAATTTCAATGTTTCCAGTTGTTCTTTAATTTCGGCAAGTTTCGCGGCGTCTGGAATATCGAATGTGAGGGCGGATACGTACCAATTATCAAGAGCCACATCCAGATCTTGCTGGCGGGTCAAGTGCTCGCGAAAGATGCCGGTCGTTTGATAGCTATGCCAGCCGAAAGGGTCACCGAGGGTTTGTGCATAGTACCTCCCGGTCTCGAGGGGTTTATGCACATCCGACAGATCGTTTAAGGAGGACTTCTCCGGGGCCAAAGCCCCCTTAGGCAGTGCGGCATAGATGTTATCGCGGTTCGCTACCCGTTTGAAGGAGCCCACAACCATCATGTCCTGCTACGAGAAGATCATGTAACCGCCCCCATAGAAATTGTCTTGGGTGTAGACGCGGATCTGGTCTCCATACGAGATCCCATGGCTTGAGAGAAAGTCATCGGAAACCAGGGCCGGTAAGATGTCCCATTCACGGGAAGCAAAGCGCGCTTCATCCCAACCTTCCATATAGCTCGCTTCGTGTTCGGTGAAGTAGAATTCCGGTGCCTTGGCGACATGGTCCGTGAAGACGAGATCTGGCTCCAGCGGCATGGTCGTATAGAGATTTTCCATCTGGAAAGAACTCTCAATGACGGGCATGTTCCCCGCCGGCCCCTCGGTGCCATCGGCATAGGTGGCGATGCCTAAATAACGATAATTCAATGAATACGTAAAATTTACATCGCTGATGCCATCAAGGTCTTGCAAGAGCTTGGCATAAGGATTCGCAACCACCATCCGATCTGTAAACCCGCCGTCCATTTTTGCCGTATAGCCGATGAGCGTAGTCTCTTCGTAAAGACGATCTTTTGCTTCGCGGTAAGAAGCCAAGGTGGTATCCATCGACGAGATGAAGAGAATGGTAACGACCGCGAGTACGATCGAAACCAGAGACCTCGTGCTACTTCGTCTGGCAGCCAAACCTGCGTGACGAAGAGACCCACGGCCAGCGGTAGAAGAGGTCTTGGGGGCTTTGGCCACATGAACCTTCACGCGATGCGTCAACAAACGACCACTGATGGTCTGCTCGGAAAAGAAGAGGCTGAAGAGGATCGCCAGGACGAAAATCCCGACCCCTACTGCCAACGCAAAACCGTAGGAGAGTTCAAACACCGGGGTAAAGGGTTTCACGAGTCCTCGGTAGCCGTCGCTATAACGATAATCGACGAACATCAGATCCGAGACGAAGTGGAGTGCCTGATAGAGGAGGTCTTCGGCGTACTGGAGCCCGATTACAATGCCCAGCCCTATGGACACGAGTGCGATGAGGCAAGCCCCGGAGAGGAGATAGCACCTCGACTCAAGCCTGGTCTCCCCGAAACTGCGCATGATCCCGACTGTCTCCTGCTGTGTCTCTGCATAGAGGAAGGCAAAGAAAGCTAAGACGGCCAGCGTCACAGCGAAGGCGATGAGCGACAGGGCAATCGCCGCATTTTGCACGAGCTGTAAGGAATCTGCGATGTCCTGATAGCCCTGGTCATAGTAATTGACCTGCACGTTTTCGGGAAGCAGGGCTTGGATGTCCTCGATGTACGCCTGGGCTGTCCCGTTCTTGATCACAGCCTGCCCTAGCTCCGACACGTAGTTCACTGGCCGGACAGTGGTCTCCTCGGCCGGAATATAGATGTCATCGTAGTAATCTTCGTGATAATTCAAGATGCCTACGACCTCGTAGACCTCTTCATGATTTAGCTTGGCTCCCCAAAGGGAAAACCCTTGCCCTTCCTCCTCGGGGGTAAAGAGGGTAAAGGAATCACCTACACTCAGCTCACGGCGCCTGGCTAATGCGTCGGAAATGACTGCTAACTTCTTCCCTTCTGCTGCCTCTTCAGGAGTATAGAGACGCCCTTCTACGGCTTGGAGGAAATTCTGGTGAAACTCTTTTTTACTGGCCAGGTCTTGGACGCGATTGACCCGCAAGGTCCGCCCCAGTGCGCGGTAATAATCGGCAATTTGGTGATAAATGTTCCCCTCGTCTGCGAGGAAGTCTTCTACGGAATCGATTTTGAGGATCGGCTGAATTTCGCTCGTGTCCACGCCAGCTGCCTCGGCATCCCAACTGTAGAAAGGAACGATTTCTACGGCTAAGCCATTGGCATTTTGCCGATCGTTCTTTGCATGGATCAGATACGTGGCTTCGCGGTCGATCGCTTCGCCTGGCTGGAGATCAAACCGACTGAGAAAGAGCGTTCGTCCCGGCTCATAGTGCTGGTAGGAGTAGAGTGTATCCACAAGTTTGCCGGCTAAAGGATTATCTTCCGCATACGGTCTGACGCCGGTAACGAGGAAAAGGACGGGGGAGGAATAATTCGGATCTCGAATAGCAGACACATAGCCATCCACTGTGCCCATCACGACATCTGCCGCTTGCCAGTCCAGTACCCGCGGATCGCCAGTAATCTGGTCGAAGGGAATCCCGGCAATCTCCTCTTTCAAATCGTCCGAAGTGTAGCCTTCGCTGGAGCCAAAGGTATCCCTCGTGCTGAAGGTCACAATCGAAGTAAAGTTCTGATCAAGGTCACGGAGCATCTGTGCGCTGGAACTCCAGGTATTCGCTCCTAGATACAGAAAAGCGGTCACCGCAGTGATCAAAAGAATGTAGAGCAGTGTTTTTACCGGCGTGCGCACAATACTCTTCAAGCTGTTCCGAAGCGTCATTTCTAGGCCTCCTTGAACGTATGTACCCTAGAATTGTAGCATAAAAAAAGGCGTAGGGGCTCGGGTGAACCGCATGAACTACGCCATATTATGAATGTTTTGTCAGAAATTACGCTTCTTCTCCTAAAAGATCACGGACCACTTCAGAGGCCAAGGTAAGCCCGGTTACGGCCGGGACGAAGGCCATGCTGGCGACCTTGCGTGACCAGCGGGTGACTCGCCCTTCCTCGTCGGTGAGGGTCGGGTTCAAGGCGACCTCCTCTTCGAAGGCTACGGGTTCTTCCGTCGAGTAGACGATTTTCACATGTAGGATGCCTCGCTTCTTGAGTTCCTTTCGTAAGACGCGGGCCAAAGGATCCATCGTGGTTTTCGCAAGATCCGTCACTTGAACCATCTCCGGGTGTAGCTTGTTACCCGCCCCGGCCGCCGTGATGATGGGTACGCCTAGTTTGTGGCAGGTTTCGATCGCGAGGATTTTGCTGGAGACCATATCAATGGCATCAATCACGTAGTCGAAGTCGGCCAAAGGCAGGCGTGGCAAGGTTTCCCGCGTGAAAAAGAAAGGATACGTAGTCACCTGGATTTCTGGGTCAATCTCTAGGATTCTCTCTTTGACCACGTCTGTCTTCTTCCGGCCAATGGTGGACCTGAGGGCGTGAATCTGGCGATTGAGGTTACTTACGCCATACACATCGCCGTCAATCAGGGCCAAGTGTCCGATTCCGCTTCTAGCTAGGGCTTCGACGGCGTGGCCACCGACGCCGCCCAGACCTAGGACGGCGACTTTGGCTTGACGGAGCTTCTGTAGCCCCTCATCTCCGATCAACAAGCGGGTTCTAGACCACTGATCTTCCATGCTTAGTGAACCGGAACCTGTGCTTTCTTCTCAATGTATTCCTGAATGGAACGAGCGGCAGTCTTCCCAGCGCCCATGGCCAAGATAACGGTCGCTGCACCGGTCACGACGTCGCCGCCAGCGAAGACCCCTTCACGGGAGGTTTCGGCCTGCTCATCGGTAACGATGCAGCCTCTGCGGTTGACCTCAATGTCTGGTGTGGTCTGCTTGATCAAGGGGTTGGGGGATTGGCCGATCGCGACGACAAACGTATCAATCGGGTATTCATATTCTGAGCCTTCGATGGCAACCGGTCTTCTTCTGCCGGAAGCATCGGGTTCGCCGAGTTCCATTTGCTCCAAAACGAGGCCTTTTACCCAGCCATTTTCATCGCCAAGTACCGCAGTCGGGTTATGGAGCAGTTTGAAGTTGACGCCCTCATCCTTCGCATGGTGGACTTCTTCCAGACGTGCCGGAAGCTCCTCTTCGGAACGGCGATAAATGATGTCCACCTGCTCCGCACCCAGACGCAGGGCAGAACGAGCTGCATCCATGGCTACGTTTCCGCCACCCAAGACGGCGACATGCTTGCCAATCGGGATCGGTGTATCGGTAACCGGCCAACGATAACCCTTCATGAGGTTAATTCGGGTCAGGAACTCATTGGCCGAATACACACCATTGAGATTCTTGCCGGGGATATCCGGGAAGTTCGGGAGACCAGCTCCGGTACCCAGGAAGACGGCTTCGAAGCCGTAGGAATCCATCAGTTCATCAATCGTCAGGATCTTGCCGATGACCATATTCGTCTCGATTTTGACGCCTAAGTCCTCTAATTTCTTAATTTCTTTCTGAACAATCGATTTCGGCAAGCGGAATTCGGGAATGCCGTACATCAGCACACCACCGGCCACGTGGAACGACTCAAAGAGGGTGACTTCGAAGCCTTCTTTTGCCAAATCGCCGGCACAAGTTAAGCCTGCAGGACCGGAACCGACCACAGCCACCTTATGGCCGTTGGTCGCAGGTGTATGGAGTTCCAATTCGACATTGTCACGGTACCAGTCCGCCACGAAGCGCTCCAAACGGCCGATCGCAACTGGCTCGCCCTTGATGCCTCGGACACAGACTTGCTCACATTGTGATTCTTGCGGACAAACGCGGCCACAAACGGCTGGCAAAGCATTCGTATCGGTAATGATTTCGTAGGCTTGGCTGAAATTGCCTTGCGCAACAGCGCCCAAGAAGTCCGGGATCTTCACTTCGACCGGGCAGCCTTTTGTGCACGGGCGATGCTTACACTGAATGCAACGACGAGCTTCTTCCATCGCAACTTCTTCGGTATAGCCCAAGGTCACTTCGGAGAAGTTATGGCAACGGACATCAGCCGGTTGTTCCGGCATCGGTGCCTTGACCGGACTCATATTGCGTTTTTCAGTCTCGTGTTTCTCTCCGGTGATATGGCAGAGATGGAGCTCATCGGATAAGGTTTCTTCCTTCTTATAGATCCGAGAGCGCCGCATGGCCTCATCGAAGTCCACCTCGTGACCATCGAAGTCTGGGCCGTCTACGCAGGCAAAAACCATCTTGTCTCCAACAGTCAGACGGCAACCGCCGCACATGCCTGTCCCGTCGACCATGATGGAGTTCATGGAGACGATCGTTTTGATTTGGTAAGGTTCGGTCAATTGAGAGATCAGCTTCATCATGATGATCGGGCCAATGGCCAAGACCAAGTCATAGTGGACACCGCCCTCAATTTTCTCGCAGAGTGCGTCCGTGGTGAAGCCCTTGCGGCCATTCGAACCGTCGTCCGTTACGATGATCAGCTCATCGCAGATGTCTCTCATCTCGTCTTCTAAGAGGATAAAGTCTTTGCCGCGGAAACCGCAAATCAGGTCAACCACCGCGCCGTGCTCATGAAGATACTTGGCTTGCGGGAAGGCAATCGCAGTGCCTAAGCCTCCGCCAATGACAGCGACACGCTTCCCGCTGTATTCATCAAGCTCAGAAGCCTTACCCAAGGGGCCGACGAAATCATGAATGAAGTCACCAACTTGCAGTTCGTTGAGACGGCGGGTGGTCTTCCCGACGATCTGGAAAATAATGCGAACGGTGCCCGCTTCTTTATCAGAAGCATTGATCGTTAAGGGAATGCGCTCTCCGCCCTCGTCTACTGAGAGGATGATGAATTGGCCGGGGAGGGCTTTCGCCGCGATAAAGGGCGCCTTCACATCCATCTGGACGACTTGTTCATTCCAACGTTTCTTATTGATTACTTCAAACATATTTGTCCTTTCAGGTCCACGTTACCGAGAACGTTTCATGATCTTCACTGATTGTACTAAATTGCCCCCATGAAACAAGCCCCGGCACCCAGCTTGATCAAAAAGTACCAGGGATTGGTTTGAAAATGCAGAATTTTTCTTACGAAACCTGACTTATGGAAGATTGGCTCACCTGGTTGGGATGATCTCCAGCCAGTAACCATCGGGGTCATTGATGAAGTAGATGCCCATGCCGTGATTCTCATAGCAGATGCAGCCCATGGCTTCATGCTTCTCGTGGGCGGCCTCGAAGTCATCAACCCGGAAGGCCAGGTGGCTCTCGTTATCACCTAGGTTGTAGGGCTCTTCTCTGTCCCGAAGCCAGGTAAGTTCCAGTTCGAACTTGCCTTCCCGGTCTGTCAGGTAGACGAGACGGAATCTTCCGTCTTTGGCTTCCTTCTCTCGTGAAATTTTCATGCCCAGCGCCTCTTCATAAAAAGCGATGGACTTCTCCGGGTTCAGCACATTGATATTGGCGTGGATAAAACGAAATTCCATAGTTCTCCTTCCCTTATGCCCATGCGAGCTAGGCCAGTAAACGACTTAATCATCCGAGATCTCATCGAGATCCATCCGATATTCATCGGCTTCTCTGGGCGAGACCACCGGCCGCAAGACGCGGTCAACCAGCGAGGCATCCCCTTCCCAAGAACGGCTCATGGCCATCTGCTCTTGTTCTTTCTGCGAATCTACGCTGGGTCTACCACGGCGGTCCGCCTTCTTATAGGTGCCATCCGGCTGCAAAACATGCGAGCGTTCGGTATCTCTAAATTGCAGGTCCATAATCTCCAGTACGCGTTCCCCACAAGCTTCGTCTTCGACCGGGAAAAGCAACTCGACACGGCGATCTAAATTTCGGGGCATCCAGTCCGCCGAAGAGAGGTAAATCTCACGCTTGCCACCATTGGCAAAAATGTAAATCCGGCTATGTTCCAGGTAACGGCCCACGATGGACTTCACTTGAATATTTTCTGAGAGCCCGGGAACGCCGGCTCGGAGGCAGCAAATTCCACGGACAATCAAGTCAATCTGAACCCCCGCCTGGCTCGCTTCGTAAAGTAATACGATGATCTTCTCATCCACTAAGGAGTTCATCTTCGCGTGAATCCAAGCTTCCCGGCCGGCTTTCGCATTTTCGATTTCGCGGCGAATCAAGTCAGAGAAGCGCTCTCTAAGCCAATAAGGAGCCGAGGTTAAGCGATTCCAACTTAAGGGCTGAGAATAGCCGGAAATCATGTTGAAGAATTCGGTCGCATCGGCACCGAAGCTCTCCGCAGAGGTGAAAATTCCAAGGTCCGTATAGATCTTCGCCGTGGAATCGTTGTAGTTCCCCGTACCCAAATGGAGGTAGCGACGAATCCCATCTTCCTCCTGGCGCACCACAAGTGTAATTTTACTATGGGTCTTGAGGCCAACCAGGCCGTAGATGACGTGGCAGCCGGCACGCTCTAATTTTTTCGCCCACTGGATATTATTCTCTTCGTCGAAACGGGCTTTCAGCTCCACTAAGACCAAAACCTGTTTGCCGTTATTGGCCGCCTCTTCCAAGTAGGCAATGATGGGCGACTGACCACTCACGCGATACAAAGTCTGCTTAATCGCGAGCACTTCTGGGTCTCTGGCCGCCTGTTTCACGAACTCCGTCACCGGTTCGAAACTCTCATACGGTAGGCTAATGAAACGATCTTTCTCCGCGATGAGGGAGAAGATATCGCACCCTTCGTTGCCTTGGAACATCTGCGGTGCCTGCGGCTCATAGGGCGAGTAATGAAGGTCCTTCCGGTAGCTCAGCTCCTTCGCCCGGCTAAGTTTCCCCATAAAGGAGAGATCGAGAGGCCCCCCAACGTAGTAAATGTCTTCGTCAACGACGTCCATCATATCTTGTAAGATGCCGAGCAAGCGAGGACTGACATCATCACGGACGCCCAAGCGAATAACCTCGCCCCACTGGCGCTGGCGTAACTGCTTCTCAATTTCCGTCATCAGGTCCGGCGTATCCTCTTCATCGATGTCCATCGCCGCATTGCGGATAATCCGGTAGGTGCAGCGAGCCACAATGCGAAGGCCGATAAAAATTTCTGACAGATATTCATTCACGACATCCTCCAAGAGAATGTAGCAATGCGTCCGCCGGCTATCCAGGCCTTCTTCTTGGCTAAAGTCCTCGGCAGGCAGTTTCACGAGCCTAGGCAAGCCCGTCGGTACCAGGACGGTCGCAAAACGAAGCTCATCCGCTTCTTCCTCTGTGCTCTCTAGCAAAACCGCGATATTCTGGCTGCGATTCGGCAGCAAGGGGAAGGGTCTACCGCTGTCCACCGCCATCGGCGTTAGAATCGGATAAATGGTGGTGCGGAAATAGTTCCGGACATAGGTCACTTGCTCCTTAGTCAGCCGATCGATCGGTAAGATAAAGATCCCCTCTTTTTCCAAGCGAGGTAAGAGTTGGCGGTTATAGGTGCTGTATTGCTTCGCGGCAAAATCATGCATGCGGGTGCTGATCGCCGTAAGCTGTTCTGCCGCCGTCAAACCTGCTGCATCCCGGCTGAAATCGCCGGCCGCCACTTGATCTTTCAGCGAAGCAATCCGAACCATGACAAACTCATCTTGATTCGTCTGGGTAATGGAAAGGAAACTCAACCTCTCCAACAAGGGCGTGTCTGAATCTCTGGCCTCTGCTAAGACCCGTTCATTAAAATCCAACCAACTGAGCTCACGATTGATGAAGTGATCGTAATCGTTGAGCGGTTTTTTCGCTAATTCACTTACTTTTGCTTCATTCTTATTCATCTTTTCTAAGCTCCTATGCATTGCCTTCCGTCGGAACCACTTTGATCACCAGTTGCAAGCCGAAAAGCTCGTTCATCAAGCGAGAACGGTCGCTCACGGCCCAGGTCTCCAAGGTCAAATCTTCATCACTTTCTAAGGTCAGTTTCAAGGTTCTTTTCTTCAGCACGGCCTTAATCTGACGGATCTTATTGCGGCGGGAGATTTCTAGCGCGTCCACTATGCGCAGGATGCCGGTAATCTGGAGAACCGTGAGCCGGTGATTATACGTATGGTATTGCAGGTCAGGATCGACAGGCACTTCATTTCCGGGCATAAAGCGGATACTCTCCGACAAGATCTCCGTTTCGCGGTCCGAGAGCCCAATAAACTCCGCATGTTCAACGATTTCCGCTGAGTAGATTGGATAATCAACCGTGTGAATGAATTTCCCGATCTCCGAGAGCCAGACGGAAACGCGAAGGAGCAAGACAAAACGATCATTGATAAAAAAGCGTTTCCCTAAGGCCTGCGCAATCGCTGTGGCATCTCGCTCCATGGCTTCCAAGTGTGAAGTCTTCCCGCCGAAGCGCAAAGCCATAATCCGCACAGCCGACAGTAGATCTTCCACATGGTCGTGTTTCGGTTTATAGCGGTAGGCAGGCACCGCCATATCAAATAGGACCCCTTGGCCTAAGAGCATCGGCGGCATGTAGACACCGGACACACTATACTCCTTGAAGAAACGGTAGAGGATCATCGTGGCCGGAAGCATAATTTCCGAAACATCCGCCGGAATCCCGTGGTGCAAGGTCAGTTCAAGCGGGGTCACGCGTAAGAGTCTACGGTAGAGCTGCTCCACTTGATCCCCCGTCAAGAAGGAATCCGACTCATCCGTAAGCCCAGCAAAGGCCCGAAGATAGCCGAGGTCATTTCCCACCACAATCAGGGATAAGGCCTGCTGCCTCTCCGTCCCATAAAGTTCCAGGGCATCCAACTGACTTCCAATGTACTCATTCATCAGCGCAGAGAAATCGCTGGACCTCGCCTGCATTTCCGAGAAGAGCTCCGAAACACGGAGGTAACCCAGCTTCAAATTCTGGGTCATCAAGCGGCGGCCATGGGAGTAAGAAGAAATCTGGATACTCCCCGCCCCCAGATCCAACACAATCGCTCCCTTCTCAATCAAGCGATTGTAATCCGGGAAATTCTCTGAGAGAACTAAATTATGGAAGTAACGCTCCTGCGAATTACTCAGAATCTCACATTCCATGCCAGTCAGCTGGCTGATTCTGGCCAAGACGAAATCCGAATTCACCGCTTCACGAACCGCTGAAGTCGCAACCACGCGATAATCCGTAACTTTATACTCATCCAGTTTCAATTTAAACTGCTTCAGAAGATCGCAGAGCCTACTCATGCTCTCCTCAGAAATCACGCCATTGTTGTAGGTATCAATGCCTAGGGAAAGCGTCGCGCGTAAGGTCTCAATGACGCGAGGTTTCCCCTTCGGCCCTTGTTCGGCAATCAGCATCTTCGGAGCATTTGAGCCGATATCAATGGCTGCGATTCGTTTCTTTTCCATCCACTCTCCTCCTCTGGGCTTCCAAATAGTCAATCAAGGCAACTAAGAGTTTCGCCGATGTTTTCACATCCAAGTCCTCGGGAAAAAATTCCATATCCGCATAGCGCAGGTAGAGCTTATGTCTCGTGTTATATAAATCTTCGAAAGTCTGGCCGGGCGCCAAGATCACGCCTCGTTCCGGATTCAAATTCACGCGTTCTTCAATCCGTTCCAGTGCTTGCTGAATATAAATAATCGGACCTAACTTCTGTAAATGCCGCATCCCACGGGGGCTATAAATGACACTACCACCGGTAGCAATAATCGCTTCCGTCGTCTCCACCGAACGAACCGCCCGTTCCTCTTCGTGCACGAAACCATCAAAATCCAGAAGGACCGCAAGCTCTGCAGTACTCTTCGTTCCCGTCAGCTCCGCCAAGCGGTCATCCGTGTCCAGAAACGGGCGTGAAAGCATCTTCGCCACATGTCTGCCCAAGGTACTCTTCCCTGAACTCGGCATACCGATCAAGGTTATATTGTTCCCTCTCCGTCTGGGGAAAGCATAATGTTTTCCACTCTGCGCCATCACATACATCCTAGTTCTTGAAGTAAACATATTTTAGCATGGACCCACAAGTTCCACGTAAAATTCAGGTAAAGAGAATCGAAAAAGCCCCGCCTCTCGAGGAAACTTAGCCCATTTCTAAATAGCGATGAAGGGACTTCGGCGAAAAGCTCCGTTTGATCTTCCCTTCCACCAGCTGCTTGGTCACCGAAGGACTGCCGAAGCCTCGCACCGGGTATTGATCACTCATCATCATCACGTTGTACAAGGTCTCGTGGCCGGCTTTCGCAAAGGCAACATTCTCCAGCCCCCCTCGCCCATAGTGTTGCCGGTAAAGATAGTACGGTTCGTACCCCGCCTTCCGGATCCTTTCTTGTGCGGTGGCCAAAGCCGCCTCCAGCCACCTCTCCGGCATGATCCGTAGGTCTTTCCCCGCCAGTACTTTCTGACTGGCTGCCGCCCCGCGTTTCAATGCCAAGGTGTGAATCGTCACAGCCTCCGGTCCTAAGGCTAAGACTTGGTCCACCGAAGCCAAGAAGTCTTCGGCCGTCTCCCCCTGAAGACCCGCAATCAGATCCATATTGATCGTCTTCATGCCGGCTTCCCTGGCCTCTCGGAAACTCGCTTTATAGAGCGTCGCCGTTCCCGTTCGATTGAGCTTTGTCATCGTGTGATCCTGCATCGTTTGTGGATTCAGACATATCCGGCTCACGCCATAGTCACGGAGCAATTGATACTTCCGTGGCCCCAAAACATCTGCCCGTCCAGCTTCCACCGTGATCTCACAGGAAGGGGCTAAAGGCAAAAGGGATAGAAGGTCTAACAAACGTTCAAACTGTTTTTCATCCAGGGCCGCTGGCGTCCCACCACCGACATAAAGCGAGCGCAGCTCCACCTCATTCGCTGAAGGTTCGAACTGCCGGATTTCAGAGCTTAATCGATCCAAGAATCGGTCACCCAAAAGCGCTACCGTCCCAATCCCCTCACTGGTCGTAAACGAGCAATAAGAGCACCTGGTCGGGCAAAAAGGCACCCCAATGTAGGCTGCATAAGACCCTTCCGCTAAGGGGGCAAGAAGCTTCCTCTCGGCCTTTGCCGTCGTGAGTGCAAGCTCCGTTTTCGCTTCCGAAACCCCATAGGCGTCAAGTAACACCGCTCGCGCCTGCGCTTCATCTGAAGAAGCCAGAAGCTCAGCGGCCACATAGGTTGGCCTGATGCCTGTAAGTGAGCCCCATGGCCAGGTAATGCCAGTCACAGCCGCCATGAGCTGATACATGTGCCGTTTAATCTGCCGTCTCGGATCGGCCTCACAAGGTTCTGCAATCACCCGTCCCTCGCAAGACGTGAGAAGAAGATCCCCTTCCAAGGAGCTCACGAAAAGAGGAGTCTCTTCGCCCGCCCGAAATCCCCCCGAGATCTCCACCGAAGGCCCATAGAAGAGTTCTAAAAGTGCTTTGAGCCCACTGCCATGCGTATGGCCATGATAGAACAAGGAAGCCATTAGCGAGCTCCTGCAGCAAAATAGGCCAGAATCAGGTCGACCACGCGACCGTAGCTCTTGACCCCGTCTTCTTGTTTATTCGCCTTCAAATACCCGTCATTAATACTGGAGGAGACCTCTTGAATCGGTCCTTCAAACTGCTTCCAAAATTCGTTGCGGGCACGCAAATCATCCTTCGCCCCCTGATCCAAGCCTTGCCACAGCTCCGCCTGGAGCGCAGGATCCGCCCCGTATAAGGCATTGTTCAAATGGGTAAAGGCCATCAGCCAGGCCGCATAACGCATATCGACATCTTCATGCGTAATGCCGGTATAAAAAGCCAAGAAGTTCGCCTCATCTTCCCTCGCAATGCCGTAGGAGTGAGCCACCTCATGCAGGGCGGTAAAGAGCATTTCATCCGGGCGAACCGCAGTATTCACGTTGGACTCTACCAGAAAGGGGACGTAGATCCCCGTAATCCCGGTGTACGACCAGAGATACGAAGAGAACACTGGCTTCACCGCAGCCTCACCCAAGTAGAAATACTTCTCTAGGTAGTCCGAGCCCCCCAGTTCCGCTCGGCTCCGGTAGGCATTATCCGCCAGGCTCAGCATTTCTTTTTGACTCATATTCGGGCGGAAGAGGCCTTCTTCGTCGCGACTCACTTCTCTAGCCAAGTGATTCACTTCGGCCAAAGCCGCCTGGGCGCCTTCGTTAAGCTCCTCTTTCGACCGCTCTGTAACCGGGAGTGCCAAGTTTGTGGCTAGTGGATAGCGGTGATAGGTGTAGCCGAAATTCAGCATAAAGACTGGGTAAAGTATAGAAAACGCAATGACAAGGGCTTTCCCCCAACGCAGAAGTATCTTGCGCCGATCCGGCCCTTTGATGAGACGAATGATGGTCTCAATAAGCAAGGTTACCAAGAGCAAGCTAAGAAGAATGACTAAGATTTCCGAAAGCGAAATCGGAATCAGCGCACTCAAATTGCGAGGAATAAACGTAACCATCGGAAACACGTTTCGGGAATAGGCTTCGGCTAGCGCAGGATCTCGTAAGAAGGCTTGTAAAACAAGCCAGGCAGCCAGCGGTAAAAGAAGAAAGAGTACAATCCACCATTGAGGAAAACGTTTCATACGTCAAATCACTCCCGTCACAGTCAAAATCAGCCACAAAAGTCCCAAGATGATCGGCTGGTGAATCGCATAAATCAGTAAAGGGTGCCGCCCAATAAAATTCAGCGGCCGCCCCCAGCGGGCGAGATTGGAAACCCCTCTCTCCCCTAATAAGGTCTTCTTCCGGCGATAGAAAATCCGGCCAATCCCTGCGCCAATCAGGAACATGCCAAACCAGGGAAACATAGGAAGGTAATCCGCCATGGAAGGCACCTCACGTGAATAGAGACCTAAGAAAAGCAGGTAATTAGGGTCTGCTGAACGGTTGACAAAGCCCGGAATTCCGGCATAAACCTCGA
>CAZCLL010000054.1:5125-14915 GCA_964499555.1 uncultured Fastidiosipila sp. | reverse complement strand
GTCTCCGAAGGCTCCAAGAGCTACTCCCCAGAGCCTATGATCCCCTCACACCTGAGCAAAGAGAGAAAGAGATCAATCGCTACTGCGCTTGGATTGGTTACCGGCCGAGGGTGCGGTAGAAGTTGAAGGGGGAGAGGGAGGTGGATTGAGAAGGGAAAATTTTCGCAGAACTTTAAAAAGAAAGTTCTGCGAAAAGGGTGGGTAGAGGTTTACGCCTCTTCACCCGGGAAACTATAGACTCTAGACTTCATGATGTCTTTGTTTTTGGCCAGGAAATCATCATAGGTCATTTCGAAGTTGTGGATCTTACCGGATCCGTCAATGGTGATGACACGATTGGCTATGGTTTGGATGAACTGATGGTCATGAGAGGTGAATAAAACCACACCAGGGAAGCTGATGAGCGCGTTGTTTAGGGCTTGGATGGATTCCATGTCCAAGTGGTTGGTCGGGTCGTCCAGAAGGAGGATGTTGGCGCCGGAAAGCATCATGCGGGAGAGGAGGCAACGTACTTTTTCGCCACCGGAGAGGACTTTGACGGGCTTCAGGGCTTCCTCACCGCTGAACAACATGCGTCCTAAGAAGCCCCGGACGTAGGTTTCGTCACGGGAGTCGGTATATTGCCAGAGCCAATCGACAATAGAGGAATCAGAAGCAAATAGTTCTTCGTATTCTTTCGGGAAGTGGGCTTGGCTGGTTGTTGTGCCCCACTTAAATTCACCGGCTGCAGGTTCTTTCTCTCCGACGAGGACTTCGAAGAGCGCAGAACTTGCTTTTTCAAGTTCTGCGATAAAGACGACTTTATCCCCCCGCTCCACCCGGAACGATACATCATTGAGTAAGACGGTTGGAGCCATAGAGCCAGAGATGTCAGTAGAGTCAGAAGAACCAGAAGCGCTAGAAACACCAGCACCGGCGTTATTCGAGTCGGCTGTGTCGTCTAGGATGGTGAGGTTTTCGGCCCAGAGGACGTCGTTACCGATTTCGCGGTCGGGTTTGAAGGCGATGTACGGGTACTTTCGAGAGGAGGGGCGAATGTCATCAAGTTCGATTTTTTCGAGGAGTTTCTTTCGGGAGGTTGCTTGGCGGGATTTCGAGGCGTTCGCACTGAATCGAGCGATGAAGTCCTGGAGCTCACGCATTTTCTCTTCTTTTTTGCGGTTGGATTCTTTCATTTGACGCATCAGAAGCTGCGAAGATTCGTACCAGAAATCGTAGTTGCCGCTGAAAAGTGTGATTTTCCCAAAGTCGATATCGGCAATGTGTGTGCAGACTTGGTTTAAGAAATGACGGTCATGCGAAACGACTATCACAGTGTTTTCAAAGGTAATAAGGAACTCTTCGAGCCACTCAATGGCAACCAGATCTAAGTGGTTCGTCGGCTCGTCGAGGAGCAGGACATCGGGGTTCCCGAAGAGGGCTTGTGCCAGCAAGATTTTCACTTTCTCCGATGTTTCCAAAGAAGCCATTGGCTGATAAAGGCAGTCAGGATCTAGGCCTAAACCGGCGATCAGCTCGGCTGCTGAGGTTTCGGATTCCCAGCCGTCCAGTTCAGCATATTCAGCTTCGAGCTCGGCCGCACGGATGCCGTCCTGTTCGTTGAAGTCGGTTTTGGCGTAGATTTTTTCTTTTTCTTTTGCGACCTCATACAGGCGAGGATTGCCCATCAGAATGGTGTCAATCACGGTCTCGCCATCGTATTGGAAGTGGTCTTGACGCAGGAAGGACAGGCGCTCCCCGCGGTTCATCGCGATTTGGCCGGTCGTCGATTCAATCTCCCCGGAGAGGATTTTCAGAAAGGTCGATTTACCCGCTCCGTTCGCCCCGATGAGGCCGTAGCAGTTTCCTTCGGTAAACTTAATATTGACATCTTCGAAGAGCGCACGCTTGCCGATGCGCAGACTAAGATCAGTAACTTGAATCATATGAGGAACTCCTTGGATGATCTTGCTTTGGCCAAAGCCGCCAAACACTTCTATTATACGTTAGAATCGAAAAGGTAAGTCATAGACCGAGGAGGAATTATACATGAATGTTGAAACTTACGCATTACTTCAAAAATTAAGTTCTGCGAATGGGCCGTCGGGGTTCGAAGACGAGGTGGTACAGGTGGTTTTGGACGAAACTTCCGGCCTGGGCGAACAAACCCTGGATTCTCTGCTTAATTGCTATGTGGAACGCGAGGAGAATACGGGGGATCGCCCGGTGGTTATGCTGGATGCGCACATGGATGAGGTTGGCTTCATTGTTCAGGCGATTGCGCCGAATGGCATGTTGAAGATTCTGGGTTTGGGCGGCTGGCTGACGTCGAGCGCGATTGCACAAAAGGTGAGAGTCCGGAACCGTGATGGGGTTTGGGTGCCAGGAATTATTGCCAGTAAGCCACCGCATTTTGCGAGCGCTGAGGATAGAAATCGCTTGCCGGATATGGGGGATCTTCGCATTGATATTGGTTCTAGTTCTGCAGAGGAGACCGCAGAAGTTTTTAAGATAAGTTATGCGGCTCCGGTTGTGCCGGATGTCGATGTTACAAAGATTCCAGCGAAGGATTCGTGGGTGATTGGGAAGGCGTTTGATGATCGAATTGGCTGTGCGGCGGAGATTCTGGCGCTGAGGGCTTTGGCCGGAGAGAGTCTGGACGTGGATGTGACGGGGACTTTCTCGGCGCAAGAAGAAGTGGGGACGAGAGGTGCTGTGGTGACGGCGAAGCGGGTGGCGCCGGCTTTGGCCATCTGCTTCGAGGGGACACCGGCGGATGATACGTTTGGTGAGGCGTGGATGACGCAGGCAGCTGTGGGGAAGGGGCCGATGCTACGGCACTTTGACGCGACGATGATTACGAACCCGAGGTTTCAGCGGTTTGCACTGGATCTTGCGCGCGAACTGGAGATTCCTTGCCAGGAGTCGGTGCGTGCGGGGGGCGGGACGAATGCGAAGGCGATTCATCTGGCGGCTAGTGGGGTTCCGACGATCGTGATTGGGGTGCCGGTGCGCTATATTCATTCGCATTATGGGATTGCGAGCACGGAGGATCTGGAGAATGCGGCGAGGCTGGCGGCGGCGATTTGTCGACGGGTGACGCCTGAGGTGATTGCTAGTTTTTGAGGGTTTTCAGGAAAAAAAAAACTACCGCAGAATTTTAAAATTAAAATTCTGCGGTAGTGGTTGTAACGAATAATACTAGATTTTACCGCTGTACTCTACCAGAGCCATCGCCTTTCATCAACTTCTTGACTTCGTCGGCGGTGACGAGGTTGAAGTCGCCGCTTACGGAGTGCTTGAGGCAGGAGGCTGCGACAGCAAATTCTAGGGCGTCCTTGTGGTCTTCGTAGTTGTTGAGGCCATAGACCAGACCGCCGGAGAAGGAGTCACCGCCGCCGACGCGGTCGATGATGTCGGTGATTTCGTATCTTCTGGAGCGATAGAATTCTTTGCGGTCGTTGATGCAAGCGGACCAGCCGTTGCGGTCGGCGCTGAAGCTTTCGCGCAAGGTGACGGTGATGACCTGGACGTTCGGGTAGGTTTCCAAAACTTTGTTGGTGAGGTCTTCATATTTCTTGATGTCCAGCTCGCCGGATTCGACTTCGACGTCGACGGTGATGCCGAGGGATTTCTGGACGTCTTCTTCGTTGGCGACGATGACGTCGACGTACTTCGTGAGCTCACTCATGACTTCGTGTGCTTCTTTGCCGTATTTCCAGAGGTTTTTGCGGTAGTTTAGGTCGCAGGAGACGGTGAGGCCTAGTTCCTTGGCGGTCTTGACGGCGGCCAAAGACAGATCGGCGGCTGATTGCGACAAGGCGGGGGTGATGCCGGTGATGTGGAGCCAGCCATAGCCTTTGAGTGCTTCGGCGAAGTTGAAGTCTTCGGCTTTGGCCTCGGCAATGGCGGAGGCGGCGCGGTCATAGACGACCTTGGACGGGCGCTGATTGGCACCGGTTTCCAGGTAGTAGATGCCTAGACGAGAGTCTTTCTTGTAGACGATCTGTGACGTGCCGACGCTGTATTTACGGAGTTCTCTTGCACAAGCATAGCCGATGTCGTTGTCAGGGAGTGCGGTGAGGAAGTCTGCTTCTTCTCCGTAGTTGGCCAAAGACACCGCTACGTTGGCTTCTCCGCCGCCGAAAGTGGCTTCGAGGGCCGGGGATTGGAAGAGGCGCTCGTGGCCAGGGGATTTCAAGCGCAACATGATTTCGCCAAATGTAATAAACTTCATAAAAACGTACCTCCAAAGATTTGTGATTACATAGTACAGATATTCTACCATCAAAAAAGGTTCTGAGGGCTTCCAGATTTGACGTAATGTGGCGAAAATCAACCTTTATGACGGTTTTTTTGCTTTTCCTTGCGTGTTCGGGGAATGAGCAGAAGAAGGCCCGCCTGACTTGGGTGGTCGGGCGGGCTTGAGATAGGCTTGGGTTTTGCGAAAAGGGCAAAGCGCTTACTCAGCGTTTTCTTCGTCGGGAACGTCCTCGACACGGTAGCAGTTGGTGATTTCTGCAATGTAGGTGTAGTGATAATCTTTGTCTGGGTAGAAGTCGTGGGCGATGGTCTCGTCGAGCATTTTCTTGGGTTCGAATTGGGCACGGTAGATGACCTGGCAGTTCATGATGAGATTGGCCTCGGCAAGGGAAGGGATCTTGTCGACCATGGTGAGGGAGAGACCGGCCTTGCCCAGTTTATCCTCATCGCGACCGGAGACACTGCCGATGTACGAGAGGGCCTTGTGATTCTCCTCCGTTCTTGGCAGGAAGTTGATGCTGAAACGTCCCTTTTTCTCGACAAAGCCTCGGGTATACCGTTCCGGTCTGAGGTGGATTGTGACCGTCGGTTTACCCCAGAGAACTCCTAGGGACCCCCAGGAAATGGTCATCGCATTCGCATGTTTCTTACCGCCGGCTGCGAGGGCAACCCAGTTCTCACCAAACTCTTGAAACACATTCATATTCAGCTCGTGCAAATCGATCGGTGTATACTTTTTCATTTCCGAATCCTCCAAAGCTGCCCCGTGGGCAAGTAGATAAAAGGTCCACTTCCTAATCATACACCGAATTGAACGGTTTTGTGCGACCTGAAGCAATTGTTAAGAGCATCCTGTGCAAAACGGAAAGACTAGGCCGAGACCTCACCAAAATTCTTCGAACACATTGACAGTCTTATGTTAAGATAACAGGCGTTCCGTTGCCCATTTTGCCGCTGATCTTGTATAAAGGAAGACGGAACACAAAGTAAGTTACCATGTAAACGACTCGAGAGACAGACAGATTACTTTTTCGCAAAGGTGAACTCATGATGGATGATTTCCTTACGATTGTCAGGTCAATAGAGAACGAAGCCTCCCAGGAGATCTTGGAGGCGAGAGCCCAAGCAGACGAGATTCTGCGCCAAGCCAGGCAAGAAGCCCAGCAACTTGTGTATGAGGCTAGGCACGCCGCAGAGGATGCGCCGCCACTTCCCCAAGCAGCACCCCCCCAAGCAGCACCCCAAGAAGAAGCCGCACTTCGGGACACGAAGAAGGGGGAAGAGGCGGCTTTGGCCGAAGAGCAAAGAGAGGCTCGGAAGGCGGAGGCTGTCCGGCAAATTCTGCTCGCATTGGAGGACTAGGCATGGCGATTGTTCCGATGAAACGCCTAGAGATTGCGGCTTCAAGAAGCGATAAGTTTGCCCTGCTTCAATATCTGCAGAGTCTAGGTGTGACGGATATTACCGAAAATGAAGCGCTTCGAGAGGTGATTTCTGAGCATGCGCTTTGCCCGGAGGAGAGGGCGCTTCGCTACGCTTTCCACGAGATTTCGGATTTTGTGGATCTGATTCATTTGCTGAAGCAAGAGGATGGGCGAGAGCACCTTTTCTTGCACGCAGCGCCTGTTTCTTGGACGGAGGATCTTCTGCAGGAGGTGCTCCGCTGGCAGGAGCGAATTGTGCAGGCTTTGAAGACGCTAAGGCCCTTGGATCTGACGAAGAAAGGGCTTTTTAGCCATAAACGCCCAAGGACGCTGGAAGAGCAAGCGGGGACGCTGGCGAAGCAGGTTGAACTTCTGGAAATCGTGACCCGGATTGAGCAGAACCAGGCGGAAATGAGACCGGCTGAAGAGAGTTTAGCGGGCATGCGGACGCACCTCAATACCTTGGCCCCACTTAAGGACATTGCTTTGCCGGAGCATGTGGCGACGGCACGGCTCCGTGGGACCTCGGCTTTCTTCCGAAATGAAGCGGAGTACCTAAATCTTCTGGAGGCGGCGAAGGTGGCGGAGGCGGCTTTGGCCGGAGAGATCTACTACCGAGGGGAGACGCAAGTGATTGCGCTTCTGGCCTGGCCTTTCTCGCAAGATGAGAAGGTGAGGCGGGTGATGAGCGAGTCGGTGATGCAGAGTTTTCCGGCGGCCTCGGAGGCGGAGCGGGCGGGGAATTTCCGCAAGGCGTATGAAGAGCTGGACCAGAGGATTCGCGGCACGGAGCAGCGGATTCAAGACTTGGCGGCGAGCCTCGAGGGTTTCGTCCCGGTGATTCCGGAGCTGGAAGAGCTTTTTGATATTTATAAGAGTATAGAGAGCCTTTTGCGGGCGGAGGGGCGACTCAGTGAGACGGAGCATATTTTCTTCCTGACTGCTTATGTTCCGGCGGTCTTGGAACAGGATGTGCGTGAAGGGCTGACGGCGCGTTTTCGCTTTTCGTTGGCGTTTTCGGATCCGCCGGAAGGGGATCTGGATGTGCCGACGGAGCTGGCGAATGCGGAGGCTGTTGGGCCGATTGAGTCGATTTTGACGACGTTTAGTCCGCCGAATTATTTTGCGGATATGGATCCCTCGCCGATTATGGTGATTACTTATGCTTTTTTCTTCGGCTCGATGCTGAGTGATATTGGCTATGGGGCTTTGTTGGTTGTGGGCTGCCTTCTGGGGCTGTTCCACTTCAAGGCGGAAGGCAACATGCGCAAGATGCTCTGGGTTTTCTTGTCGGGCGGGGCTGTGGCGGTGGTCTTCGGGATCCTCTACGGCGGTTTCTTCGGCAATATGCTCCCGGCGATTACGGATGGGCGGATCAGTTTACCGGTTTTCTGGTTCGATCCGATGAATGAGCCGATTACCTTGATGATTTGGTCGATGGTTTTTGGTGCTGTTCACCTTTTTGTTGCGATCGGGATTGATATTTATAATAAGATTCGCTTAGGCGAATGGTATGATGCGGTGTTCGGTGTCGCGCCCTGGTACCTGATTATCGGCGGGATTGGCCTCTTGGTGCTCGGCGTGCCTTTTGCAACCTGGATCATTATTGGGGGCGCAGCGATTATTTTGCTGATGAGCTCGAAGGAGCGAAATCCGTTTAAGCGCCTGATTTCGGGCTTGCTTGGCTTATATAACGTGACGGCCTGGCTCAGCGACCTCTTGTCTTATACGAGAATTTTGGCACTCACTTTGGCGACATCGGTCATTGCTATGGTGGTGAATATGATGGCCGCCATGATTGGTTCGGGTGGGTTGAAAGTGATCTTTTTGGCGGCGGTTTTGCTCGTGGGCCACAGCCTCAATATTGCGCTTTCCACGCTGTCGGCCTATGTGCACGCCACGAGGCTCCACTACGTGGAATTTTTCGGGCGCTTCTACACTGGTGGCGGCAGGCTCTTCAATCCTTTGAATAAGCAGGGCGTCTACACGAGGGTCGAAGAGCCCTTGGATCTCACCGGCCAAATCCGCACGAGGATGCGCAATCGAACGAAGAAGTGAGCGGTGGGCTCAACCGAGCGCCACATAGATACATAAATCGTAGCGAAAAGCTTCAAAATAAAGCACATTTTGTAGGAGGAACACATGGTATTTCTAACAGCACAAGCACAAGCAATCGACTGGTCGGCCTTTTTTAACGGAGGGGTTCTGGCCCTTCTGGGTGGTGTTTTGGCCGCGGTTTTGGCGGGGCTGGGCTCGGCTAAGGGCGTCCGCATTGTCGGTTCTGCCGCAGCAGGCGTCATGACGGAGAAGCCAGAACTTTTCGGTAAGCTCATCATCTTGCAGGCGCTTCCAGGCACGCAGGGCATCTACGGCCTTTTGGTTTGGTTCTTCGTGATGAATTTCGCCGGTTTCTTCGGCGGAACCACTGGGGAAGTCTCGATGCTGAAGGGGCTCTTGTTCCTCCTGGCTTGTGTCCCGATGGCTGTGGTGGGCTACGTTTCTGCGATTCATCAGGCCAAAGTCGCCGCCGACGGTGTCTACCTCGTTGCGAAGAATCCCGGGGAGCAGTCGAAGGCGATTACCTTGGCTGCCATGGTGGAAACGTACGCCATTTTTGCTCTCTTGGTTTCTGTTCTCTCGATTATCATGGTCAGTGGCTTGAGCCTCTGATGGCTGGGGTTACGCCATGGATGGAGTAGAGATTTTACGAGCGCGCATTGCGGAAGAGACGAAAGAGTCGGTGGAGAACATCTTGAGTAATGCCAGACAACAAGCGTCAGCTATGCTTACGGAGGCTCAAATGGAGGCTTCCAAAATCAAGAAAGAGCGTGAGGCGAACTTGTCACGTGTGGCTCAGGAAAGAGAAATCCAAAAACGTGCGCAAGAAAGGCTCGAAGCTCGTCAGCAAGCGCTTCAGCAGAAGCAAGATTTGCTCCGTGAAACCATGGAAGCGGCGTCCGCCAAATTGCGCTCATACAGGCCGGAAGAGCGCCTGCGCTTATATGAGAAGTGGCTTTCGCAGGCCGGCGCGGAGAGTGATGGGATCATCATCGCGAAGAAGGATGGGAAGTGGTTCCCTCAGGCTTTGGCCAAAACCTACCCGAACCTCGAAATTCAAGAGAAGTGGGGGGACTTCGAGGGTGGCTTCCTCTTGCTTCAGGGCAGGTCTAGGCAAGACTTCCGTTTCGAAGCGGTGCTCGAACAGAACGAGAATCGATTGCAGGCTCTGGCTGCGGCGATCCTCTTCCGGGAGGAGCCAAAATGAGTTACAGTGCGTCTTCGGTGTGGGAACGGGAGCCGGTCTTAGTCGCAGATTATGCGGCGGCGACTGGGCGTATCCGCGTGCTGGAAGATCGTATGTTGAAGCCCGAGGAGTACCGCCGATTGGCGTCAGGGCTGTCCTATGCGGAACGGGCGGATTTATTGGAGCGAGCTGGCTATGGGGGCGAAGGGTCTTTGGAACAGCGGCTACTGGCCGGGCGTGAGCAAAATGATCTTCTTTTGAAGGAACTCACCCATGATTCCTTGCTTTCGGTCTTCTTGCTCTTGGATCTGGATTACCATAATGTGAAGGCCATCGTGCGTTACCTCATGCTCCTGCATCTGGAACAGGAGGCGAGTGGGGCGCCGGCCTCGTCGGAAGAGGCGGAGACGCTGGAAAGCGGAGGCGGGATTCCGCAAGGACTTATGCCGCTCCTTCGGCAGACGGCACCGACTTCGCCGGAGCTTCTATACCAAGAGATTCTTTTGTTGATGAGTCGGAAGGGCGAGCCGGAACGACCGGCGGAGACGGCGGGTTCGGCGGGTTCGGCCGCGTCGAAGGTTGACGGGTCAAGTGAGGACATCCCTCGAGGCTTTCGCAAAACCTTCTATCAACATGTCAAACAAGTTCTGCGCGTGGCGAAAACGTCAGTAGAGCTCTCGGCGACGGATTTACTGGCGGATCGGCTTTGCTTCGAGGAGATGTTGCAGCTAGCTTCGCCTAAGGAAGCCGGGGCGGATCACGCTTTCCTTCGTGATTACGTGGAGGTTTTAGCGGATCTGGCGAATCTCGAAACCCTCTTTCGGGTCAGGCGAAGTGGTTTGGCGGAGGCCTTTTTGGCGGATGCCTTAGTACCCGGGGG
>CAZCLL010000054.1:0-5115 GCA_964499555.1 uncultured Fastidiosipila sp. | reverse complement strand
GAAAAGTGACGAGGGAGGCGATTCTCTCTCTTTATAAGGCCGAAGAAAAAGAGATCGAGAAAACCTTTGCAAACACGCAGGTAGCGGCGGTCTTGGAAAACTTCCCCGTCTACCGGACAAAGGTGGATATCGTAGGCTTTGGCCTGAAGAAGGATGAAGTCCTGTACCGCCTGGCACGTGTGGGGAAACGTCAAACCGCTGGGGTCGAGGCCCTGACGGGGTTCTGGCTCGGGAAGAAAATGGAAATAAAGAATGTTCGGATTATCTTGCAGGCGCTGGCCAGAGGACTTCCTCAAGAGGAGATTCAAAAGCTCTTGCGGCCTACCTATCCGGGGTATCAAGCATGAATTATGAAATTGCAGTCATTGGTGATCGGGGAAGTGTGATCGCGTTTCGGGGGCTCGGGTTTACCGTGGTGCCGCTGGAAGACTGGTCGGGCGCGGAGAAGGAACTCTACCGCCTGATCGACAGCAAGCGCTTCGCAATCATTTACATAACAGAAAACTTGGCCAGACACTGCCAAAAAGTCATCGACCGCTACAAGTCGGAAGCGCTGCCCGCTCTGATTTCCATCCCCTCGTCCGGAGATCCTGGCGGCTATGCCCTCCATAACTTACGTGAATCCGTCATACGTGCGGTGGGTTTCGATGTTTTGGCCAATAAGAAAGAAAACGGAGTCGACGATGAGTGAGCGTGAAAAAAGTGGCGGTGTGATCCGCAAAATTGCCGGCCCGCTAGTTGTGGCAAAAGGCCTGCGAGACGTCCGGATGTTTGACGTTTGCCGGGTGGCTGAAGCAGGCCTGACGGGCGAAGTCATTGAGATCAAGGGTGACCTGGCCTCGATCCAGGTCTATGAAGATACGTCCGGCTTGAAGCCCGGCGAAGTCGTGTATTCGACCGGCGTCCCGCTCTCGGTGGAGCTGGGGCCGGGCTTGTTGGGCCGCATGTTCGATGGAATTGAGCGGCCTTTGGAGGCCATCAGGCAGAGCTCCGGTGATCGCATCCAGCGCGGCGTATCGCACGCGGCACTTGACCGGGAAAAGGACTGGGATTTCGTGCCGCGGGCTACGGTTGGCGAGGAGGTGCGAGCCGGCGATATCGTAGGCGTTGTTCAGGAAACCTCCGTGATCGAGCACCGCGTGATGGTGCCCGCGGATTTCCCGGGGACCTGGACGATTACCCAGCTGGCCGGACCGGGGCCTTACCAGGTGGAAGAAAATATCGCCACCTTGAGTCAAGCCGGGAAGCCGGATCGGGCGCTGACGATGCTGCAGCGCTGGCCGGTTCGTGTTGCGAGGCCTCACGCCGGTAAGACCAGCCCCACCACCCCTTTAATTACCGGCCAGCGCGTGATTGACACGCTCTTTCCTTTGGCCAAAGGCGGGACGGCCGCTGTCCCCGGCCCCTTCGGTTCGGGCAAAACGGTCATCCAACACCAGCTGGCCAAGTGGGCCGATGCAGACGTGGTTGTCTATATTGGCTGTGGCGAACGGGGCAATGAAATGACCGACGTGCTGAAGGAATTCCCCGAGCTCGTCGACCCCAAAACCGGCAAATCCATGATGGAGCGCACGATCCTCATTGCGAATACTTCTGACATGCCTGTCGCTGCTCGCGAAGCGTCGATCTATACGGGCATCACCATTGCCGAGTATTTCCGTGACATGGGCTACTCCGTGTCCATCATGGCCGACTCTACCTCGCGCTGGGCGGAGGCCCTGCGCGAAATGTCCGGCCGTTTGGAAGAGATGCCCGGCGAAGAAGGCTACCCCGCCTATTTGGGTTCGCGCTTGGCTCAGTTCTACGAAAGAGCCGGCCAGGTCACCTGTTTGGGCAGTGACAAGCGCCAAGGCTGGCTCACCGCCATCGGCGCCGTTTCGCCTCCCGGTGGCGACATGTCCGACCCGGTCGTCCAAGCCACCTTGCGCATTGTCAAGGTCTTCTGGCGCCTCGACTCGAGTCTTGCGTACCGCCGTCATTTCCCGGCCATCAACTGGACGCAGTCCTACTCCCTTTATGACCGCGTTTTGGTCGACACCTTGAACACCGATATCGACGCAGAATGGGGGAAGAACCGCAGTCTCGCCTTGGCGGTTTTGGCCGACGAAAGCCGCCTCGAAGAGATCGTCCGCCTCGTGGGGATGGACTCGCTCTCCTTCGAAGACCGCCTGAAAATGGACGTCGCCGCCTCCATCCGCGAGGATTTCCTCCACCAAAACTCCTTCCACGAAGTCGACACCTTCACTTCGCCCCGCAAGCAGTACTACCTCCTTTCGCTGATCATGCACTACTATGACTTGGCCAAAGCCGCAGGCCGGCGAGGGGTCCAGGTGGGGAGGCTTCAAAGTCTTCCTGTGCGGGAAGCGATCGGGCGCTATAAATATGTTGCCGAAGCGGATGCAAAAGCAGAATACGAGAGACTTCTGGACTTACTGGATCAAGTGATTCCGGAACTTACTGTAGAGAGGTAACGCATGCAGAGAATTTACCGAACGATTGAAGAAGTTGCCGGCCCTTTGATGCTTGTGACCGGGGTTTCTGACGTCGCCTATGACGAATTGGGCGAGATTGAGTTGCCGACCGGCGAGCGCAGAGCCTGCCGCGTCCTGGAAATTGATGGCGGCGATGCCCTGGTTCAGCTCTTCGATAACGCCATGGGCATCAATGTTTCTGAATCCGAGGTCCGTTTCTTGGGCCACGGCTTGGAGCTGGCTTGCGCGCCGGATATGTTAGGGCGTGTTTTCGATGGGATGGGCCGCCCGATTGACGGCGCGCCGCCGATCATCCCGTTGGATCTTCGCAACATCAATGGGACGGCAATTAATCCGGTTGCCCGGGATTATCCAAATGAGTTTATCCAGACGGGGATTTCAGCTATTGATGGCCTGAATACGCTGGTTCGCGGGCAGAAGCTCCCGATTTTTTCTGCTTCAGGCTTGCCGCACAACCAGGTCGCCGCACAGATCGCTCGTCAAGCGAAGGTGCTAGGCGAAGACGAACAGTTTGCAGTGGTCTTCGCCGCCATGGGGATTACTTTTGAAGATGCGGATTTCTTCATTCAAGATTTCCGCCGGACTGGGGCCATTGAACGGACGGTTCTCTTTACAAACCTCGCCGACCAGCCGCCGATTGAACGATTTGCTACCCCGCGCATGGCCCTGACTTGCGCGGAGTATCTGGCCTTTGATCTCGACATGCAAGTCTTAGTTGTCATGACGGATATGACGTATTATGCGGAGGCGCTCCGCGAGATTTCTGCGGCCCGCAAGGAGGTGCCCGGCAGACGTGGCTATCCGGGCTATCTTTATACCGATTTGGCGTCGCTTTATGAGAGAGCGGGCCGCATCAATGGGAAGAAGGGCTCGATCACAATGATGCCGATCCTGACGATGCCGGACGATGACAAAACGCATCCGGTTCCAGACCTGACAGGCTACATTACAGAGGGTCAGATCATTCTGGATCGCCAACTCTACCAAAACAACATTCAGCCACCGATTGATGTCTTGCCTTCTTTATCGCGTTTGAAAGACAAAGGCATTGGCGAGGGCAAGACTCGCGCCGACCACGCCGATGTGATGAATCAGCTTTTTGCTGCGTATTCGCGCGGCCGAGATGCGCGCGAGCTTTCGGTGATTTTGGGTGAGTCGGCCTTGTCTGATCTGGACAAGACCTACGCGCGCTTCTCGGACGAATTTGAGAAACAGTATCTCAATCAAACATTCCAAGTCAGTCGTTCGATTGAAGAAACGATGGTGATTGGCTGGAAACTCTTGAATCTTTTACCGAGTTCCGAGCTTCGCCGTGTCAATCAGCAGTGGATCAAGAAATACTACAAAGAAGAGGAGTAAACCATGCCCCGTCGTCAAGTCAGCCCTAATCGCATGGAGCTCATGCGTCTCAAGAATGAGCTTCGCACAGCCAGACGCGGCCATCGCTTGCTCAAAGACAAGCGCGACGGCCTGATGCAGCGCTTTCTCGAACTACTTGACGAAACGATGGCCAAAAGACGCCAAACCGACCTCCTCCTCCAAGAAGCCTCCAACGCCATGGCCATCGCCTCGGCCCTAATTGAACCCGAGGTTCTCCTCCAAACCATGCAACTCCGCACCAAGCCCCTTGAAGTCGAAGCCTCCACAGAATCCGTTATGTCGGTCAAAGTCCCCCGTTTCCACCTGCCCCAACTCGGGGATGGTGGCAGTGCGAGTGGTGCTGGTGCTAGGTCTGGTGTTGGTGTTGGTGTTGGTGTTGCGTCTGGATCTGTTGATGGTGTGGTTGGTGATGGATCGGCGCTTGCTGTCGAAACCGATTCTGCATCCATCTTTACTGGCGAGGTTGACGGGACTGGTGAGTCTAGCGCGATTGTCGCTGGCCAAAGCCTGCAGTACGGTATGGTCCATACCAGTGGGGATATTGATATTGCCTTTGAAGCCCTTGCCAAAGCCCTCAAACCCTTACTTGAACTAGCTTCATTAGAGAAAACCTTGCAAGTCTTGGCTGTTGAGCTTGAAAATACAAGGCGTCGAGTCAATTCTCTGGAACACGTCATGATTCCGGAACTTGAGGAAATGATCAAGAAAATTCAGCTTCGCATGGAAGAAAATGACAGAGATAGTACTACGAGGCTGATGAAGGTTAAAGACAGTATTGTGAAGCAAGAAATCCTCGCAAGGCGAAAAGCAAGTGAGTCTGCTGAGTGAGTGAGTGAGTGGGTGGGTGGAATGGACTTGACTGAGAGCTCTCTATTGATCGGTGTTCTGGATATCTTTGTGTAGGAATTTCTCGTTTGCAACTTGCCTTCTGGTCTCTAGCTCATAGATTTTGCTGAATCAACACAATGCTTGTGGTGGTCTATTGTTCCTTGCCCCTACAATTCCTGATTTAATCAAAAATCAACATGACAGTTTCGGTAGACTTTACTGTTTGGGCTTGTGGATTCCGGATTTAATCGAAAATCAACATGACATTTGAGGTGGACATTGCTTTTAGGTCCTACCGATTCCAGATTTAATCGAAAATCAACACGATAATTTCGGTAGACATTGCTGTTAGGTCTTGTGGATTCCGGATTTAATCGAAAATCAACACGATAGTTTAGGTTGACATTGCTGTTTG
>CAZCLL010000053.1:0-14930 GCA_964499555.1 uncultured Fastidiosipila sp. | reverse complement strand
AAGTCGAGGTTTATGCCGGAATTCCGGGCTTTGTCAACCGTTCAGCAGACCCTACGTAACCGGCCACGTGCTCTCCGTCGACGGCGGCATGAGGCTCTAAGCCCGAAAGGCTCCCTTTATGAAACAGTATGATGTCCATTTTCAAGAACTGACGACAGGGGAAACCCTGGCGTATCGGAAGGCTGGCGAGGACAAAGAGGACAAAGAGGACAAAAAGGATCGCCCTGTCTACGTCTTGCTCCACGGGAACCAGAGCGGTTCCTTCCACTGGCAACCGCTGATGGAAGCCATGGAAGAGCAAGCGACGCTTTGTGTGCCGGACCTGCCGGGTTTCGGCGATAGCACCTATCACGCCAGATTCGATTCCCTTTACGAATTAGCCGTTCACATCGATGCCTGGATGGAGGCGCTCCATCTCTCCCAAGCAGTCGTGGTCGGTTGGTCCACCGGGGGCGGTGTGGCGCTTGAGCTTGCCGCGACCTTCCCAGAACGTGTCGCTCACCTCGTGCTCTTGAGCTCGGTTGGGTTAAGCGGCTACCCGGTTTATGGGGTAAACGAGCAGTTCCAGCCGGATCTCACGAAACGCCTCTGCAGTAAAGAAGAGATTGCAGAGCATCCGCTCTCCGTCAAACCTGTCCTAGACGCCTATGCTACGGGGAACAAGGCTTTCATGAAGATGGTGTGGAGTCAGGCGATCTATAACATCCACCCCATTTCTGACGAGGATTTCGAGATTTACCTGGACGGCATGTTCAAGCAGCGAAATCTCGTCGACATTGTGTATTCCTTGAGCCAATTCAACATCACGGACGTTTCTAACGGCTGTTCCGAAGGCTCCGGGAAGGTCCACCAGATCACCTGCCCCGTCACTATCATTCAGGGTGGCAAAGACTTAGTGGTTCCCCCGGTCTGGGCTTCGGAGGCCAAAGCCGCCTTTGGCGACTTAGCGACCCTTCACCTGTTTGATGATTGTGGCCACTCCATCGTGACGGATAACTTAGATGGACTTGTAAATGTTCTGGAGGATATTTCGTGAAGCATACAGTAGGCATTGCCGGTATCGGCTTTTATCTTCCGGAGCAGACCTTGTCTGCCGAGGAAATCGCCCAGAAGACCAATGGGGTCTGGACGGCAGAAAATGTCCGTGAAAAACTTGGGATCAAGCAGATTTACCTAGCAGGACCCGAGGAAGGGACACAGGAAATGGGGGCTTTGGCCGCCCTAGACCTCCTCAAAGATAGCGAGTACAAGGCAGAAGACATCGACCTCATTCTCTGCTTCGGCGAAGAGTGGAAAGAGTATCCCTTGACGACTTCTGCCCTCTACATCCAGGACCGCATTGGTGCGGTGAATGCCTGGGGCATCGACGTCCAGAACCGTTGCTGCACAACGATCAGTGCGCTGAAAATGGCGAAAGACATGATGCTAGGCGACGACGACCTCAAGGTTGTCCTCCTGGCCGGCGGTTACCGTAATGGGGATTTCGTGGATTTCACGGACAAGAATATGTCCATGATGTATAACCTATCAGCCGGCGGCGGTGCGATGCTTCTCGTGAAGGATCATCCGGAGAATGAAGTCTTGGGTTCGCGCGTGATGTCAGACGGCTCTTTAGCCAGAACGGCCGGCGTTGAAATCGGCGGGATTTTGAACCCGATCACGCAAGAGAATCTGGAGGAATCCAGAAAGTCCTTGCGGCTTCTCGATCCGGTCAAGATGAAGAATCGCTTGAACGAAGTCTCCATGCCAAACTGGTATGCCTGCATTGATAAGGCTCTGGAACAGTCCGGGCTGGAGCGGAAAGACATTGATTACCTGAACGTGCTTCATATGAAACGGTCTGGACACATGGCGCTTCTAGCCGAATTGGGTCTTAACGAAGACCAATCCATTTACTTAGAAGACTATGGCCATCTGGGACAGCTCGATATGATTTTGAGCCTCAAATTGGGGCTAGAGCAGGGCAAGATCCAAGAGGGTAGCATCGTTTGTTCGATCGCAGCCGGTATCGGTTATGTCTGGGCGGCAAATATCATCCGCTGGGGGAAGAACCATGGCTAATTTCCTGGGGATTGTTCTGAGAAGTCTGGAGTACGGCAGCATCTATGCCTTAGCGGCGCTGTCCGTTATTCTGGTCTTCCGAACCTCATACACTACGAATTTCGCCCAGGGGATGCTCGGGATGTTCTCGACCTTTTTCGTAGCGACTCTGATTACGAAACAAGGCCTCCCGCTGGGCGTGGCCTTAGTCTTGGGTCTGATCTTCGCCTTGCTGATCGGTTTCCTGGTGGATATCACAGTCATCCGTCGTGCTGCGAAATTATCCCCGGTCGGGAAACAGATCGTGACATTGGGCGTCATGTCCATTGTCTTGGGTCTGGCACCAAACATTTTCGGTGTCTACGACCTCAATATGCCGAAGTTTATCGCGCAAGGGAATCTGAATATCGGCGGTGCGCAACTCTCTTATAACGCACTCTTGAACATTGTTTTTGGCCTTGTAGTTATGGGCATCTTGTTCTATGTGCTTCAGAAGACAAAAGCCGGCTTAGCCGTCCGCACGACAGCGGAGAATCCGGCCGTGGCCAAGCTCATGGGTGTCTCGACGAAGAAGGTCACCATGTTGGCTTGGGGGATTGCTGGTGCTTTATCCCTCTTGGCCGGTGTCATGGCCGCGCCGTTCTCGGCCGTTTCCACGACTTTCATGAATGACATTCAGATTACCGCCTTCTTGGCCTGTCTCTTGGGTGGCTTCATGACCTTCTACGGCGCGGTTGCTGGAGCCTACATCATTGCGGTGGCCAGCAATCTTTTACAAGTCTATTTACCAGGTGGAACGGTGTGGGGGAAACCCATTCTCTACATGCTGATCATTGCCTTCCTGTTCTTCAAACCCTACGGAATCTTCGGCAAAAAGGTGGTGAAGAAGGTATGAAAGAGTCAAAGAATCTTCTTAGAAACCCCTATTTGCAGTTCCTCTTATTGGGTCTTGCACTTGCGCTCATGCCGAGTTTAGCCTCTGCTGGGATCATCAAAGCCGGAACGGTCACCGTCATCGGCACCACCTTAATCTATGCGATTGCGGCCTTAGGACTCAATATTCTCTTGGGCTATTCGGGCTTAATCTCTCTGGGAACCGCAGCCTTTATGGGTCTGGCTGCCTACTGCTCTGCTTACTTTACCGAGCAGCTCCAGTGGCCATTCCTCTTGTCTGTGCTGGTGTCCCTTTTGATTCCCACCCTTTTGGGCACGATCGTGGGCCTTTTGTCCCTGCGTTTCGAAGGGATTTACCTAGGGATTGCGACCTTGGCTGTGGGCGAAATCTTCATGGAGATTTTCCGTCAGTTTGACGCCTTCACGAACGGCACCAGTGGTGCGAGGGCCAAGTACCCTGTCCTCTTCGGTGTGGAGTTTGACCGGATCATGACCTACTACCTGATCGTCGGAATCACGGTTGCCGTCTGTATTCTGGCCTATCAGCTCCTGAAAGGGCGCTTGGGCCGCGCCTTCAACGCCATGAGAGGTTCCGAACCGGCAGCGCTTGCGATGGGCATTTCGGTCTACCGTTACCGCCTGATCGCCTTTGCAACCGCCACCTTCTTGGCCTCCCTCGCCGGCATCCTCTATGTTCATTACATCAGGATCTCTTATCCCACGACCTGGGGGCTGCCCCTCTCGCTGGATTTCCTCGCCATGATTGTCATCGGCGGTCTGCGCAGCATCCACGGGACCTTGCTCGGCGCCTTCGTGATCTTCGGGATGTCGGAACTCTTCCTGAAGCAAATTCCCTTCCTTGAGAGCTACTCCTTAGTCATCAAGGGCATCTTGATTATCGTCTTCTTACTCTACTACCCGCATGGTTTGGTCCATATTTGGACCGATATCAAGAGTCGTTTCCGTGCTCTTAAGGCCAAAGCCGCCGCGCCGGCAGGAAAGGAGGAAGGAGATGTCTAATCCGTCTACACCACGCTTGGCGATCAAGGACTTATCCATGACCTTTGGCGGACTCAAAGCCGTCGACAATCTCTCCTTCCACATCAATGAAGGCGAAATCTACGGCCTGATTGGCCCTAATGGGGCCGGTAAAACGACCGTGTTCAACTGCATTACGCAATTCTACAAACCGACGTCCGGCGAGATCCTTTTCCGGAATAAAAAAGAGGAAGTCATCAATTTGACTGAGCTTCCTTCCCACCAAATCATCGGGCAGGGGATCGTGCGGACCTTCCAAAACGTGGAACTCATTCGTGAACTCTCGATTCTGGAAAATGTCCTCATCGGCGGGCACATCGACTTCAAACAAAACTACTTCGACGAACTCTTCAATCTTCCCAGAAGAAGAAGAGAAGAGAAGGAACGCACCGAAAGAGCGCGGGAAATCCTGCGATTCTTAGGGATCGATGACTTGCGTTACGCTTTGGCCGGAGCCCAACCCTACGGTGTCCAGAAGAAAGTGGAACTGGCCCGCACCCTGATGGGACAACCGAAACTGATCATCTTGGACGAACCGGCCGCCGGACTCCACGAACAGGAAACCTATGTGTTGGCGGATGAAATCCTGAAGATCCGTGACGAATACCAAACGACGATTCTCTTAGTCGAACACGATATGAAGCTCGTCATGCGTATCTGCGATCGGATCTCAGCGATCTCCTTCGGGAAACTTCTGGCGACCGGGAATGCCCGGGAGATTCAGCAGAATAAAACCGTGCAGGAAGCGTACTTGGGGGTGGATTCATGAGTCAAGCCATTCTTACTGTATCGGATCTCAAGGTCTCCTACGGATCCATCCACGCTCTGAAAGGCGTTAGCCTGGAAGTATTGCCGAACAGCATCGTGGCTTTACTCGGGGCCAACGGAGCTGGGAAGTCGACCATGCTTCGCTCGATCACCGGTCTGGTGCGAGCCCGCTCGGGTGAAGTGCATTTTGAAGGCCAAAACATTACCTCGTGGCCGGAAGAAAAGATTGCCCGAAATGGTATCTCGCATGTGCCGGAGGGCCGCCAGATCTTTGCCAGCTTGACAACGCTCGAAAATTTGATGGTCGGCGCTTACGTCCTCAAGGACAAACAAGCCGTCGCTCAGAATCTTGAACGTGTCTATAGTTATTTCCCGATCTTGAAGGAGCGCCAAGGGCAGATGGCGCAGACCTTATCCGGTGGTGAGCAGCAGATGCTCGCGATTGCGAGAGGGCTCATGAGCTCACCTCGACTGCTCCTTCTAGATGAACCGTCCTTGGGGCTTGCTCCATTGATTGTTAAAGAAATCATGGAAATTATCAAGACGATCGCCTCGGAAGGGGTAACCATCTTGATCGTTGAACAGAACGCTTCACAAACCTTAAAGATCGCAGACTACGCCTACGTCTTAGAAGTCGGCGTCAGCATCACAGAGGGGCCGGCTCAGGCTTTGGCCGAAGACCCGAGGTTGATTGAAGCCTATCTAGGTGGCAAGGGCTAAGCCCTTAACATAGAACGGAAGAGCTCTTGCTACTTCCAGGGCCGTAAGCAAAATTCCGCAAAAAGAGGAATCAAGGAGAGACTTTTATGAGAAACAAGATCATTTCCCTCGCGATGGCTGCCATCTTGCTCGCGACATCGGTCGCAGCTTGCCAAACGCAGACCACGACCACAGCTGCACCGACGCCGAATACGACCGCAGCAGAAGCGACCGATGCACCGGACGAGACAGACCCGGTAACCGAGACCACGCCAGAAGAGCAAGAACCAGCGGGTGAGTATTCCGAAGGCGAGAACGCCCAGGGCGTGACCGACACCCAGATTCTCGTGGGCAACACCGCAGCAACTTCCGGCGCATTTGCGACCGTCGGCGTTCCTTTCAATGCCGGTATCGAAGCGTATTTCAAAATGGTGAATGAAGAAGGCGGCATCGCTGGCCGTGAGATCGTATTCACACATTCCGACGACGAATTTGATCCTGCGAAAGGCAAAGCCATGATGCAGACCTTGGTCGAAGACGAAGAGATCTTCGCTTATGTCGGCCACTTCGGCACACCGGTTATCGCCGCAACCATCCCTGACTTAGAAGAATATGGCATTCCCGCTGTGTACTTCGCAAGTGGGATTGGTGAACTCTATAACGCAAAAGCAGAAGGCGCCCAACGCGCTCTCTTCCCCGTGCAGCCGATCTACGTCACCGAAGGTGAAATCATGGTTGTCCGTGCTGTAGGTAACTTCGAAGCTTCCAAGATTGGTGTGATCTACACCAATGACGACGCTGGTAAAGACATGCTCCGCGGAGCTGAGCAAAAAGCTTCGGAATTGGGCGTTGAGCTCGTTTCTGAACAGGTCGCCGCTGGTGCAACGGACGTTTCCGCTGCGGTTACTGCGATCAAGAATGCGGAGGTCGACATCGTGATTGCGGCGACCATCCAAGCCACCATCGGTACTGTAGTTAAGGCCATGGCTGCCCAAGATATGACCGTTGATGTGATCACTTCGTATGTTAACGTGGCTCCTACTGTGGCTGAAGCCGTCTTTGCCGATATTGACGGCAAGTTTGATGTCTATGGTAACGGCTGGATTAGCTTGTCCGATCCGGCAGCCGGCGCAGAACTCGCCAAGATGGGTGAGTGGGTTGGTGAAGAATATGCTTTCAATCCGTATGCCATGTCTGGGTGGATTGCTGCACACTTCTTCACGGAAGGTGTCAGAAGAATCGGCGATGGTGTCCTGAGCTGGGACAACTACTTTGATGCAATGGAGTCTGCACCGATCAACATCCCCTTCGGTGGTGCGGTTGATTTCTCTGATGGTCTTCGTGCCGGTACAACCACGATGAACCTCTCCAAGATCGCCAGTGCGGCTGCTTGGGAAGAGATTGAGCCTCTCCAGGGGATCGCTGAGATCTTAGGCCAGAACTAAACATTTCCGAGGGTTTCGGGGAGGGGTGCGTCCTAGATGGCTTCCCCTCTCCCTCGCCCTTCTACAGAGGTACAGTATGAATCAGAAAATGAACATCGTAACGCCAGAAGAAGCCGTTGGTTTCGTCAAGAGTCAAGACCAGATTGTGGTTGGCCTGGGCTGTTCTGAGGCGAGGGATTTCCTCTCCGTTCTCCATACCAGAGCGGATGAACTCCGAGGCGTTCATCTCAATAACTGCCTGCCCTTTGTCATGGCTCCCTATATGGAGGAGCAGTACAAAGACTCGTTTTTCATGGACGGATGGTTTTATACCCCGCCAATCCGGAAGATGCACAAGCACGGCAACGCATCTTTTATCCCCAATAACCTCCATTTCGCAGCGACCAAACGCTTAGCTGCGATCCGGCCGAATCTTTACATCGGTGTCTGCACGATGCCGGACAAGCATGGTTATGTCTCGCTTTCGACTGGGAATACCTATGAGCGCCGCATGATTGATGCGGCAGATCTGGTGATTCTGGAAATGAACCCCAAGTTCCCCCGAACCTTTGGGGACGTTCAGGTCCATGTGAGCGAAGTCGACTACTTCATTGAGTCGAACTATGACGTGCCAGAACTACCCGACATTGAACCCAGTGAGAAAGACTTGATCATCGGTCAGCACATTGCGTCCCAAGTCAATGATGGGGATTCGCTCCAGTTTGGCATCGGCGGCATTCCGAATGCGGTGGCCGGCGCTCTCTACGACAAGCGCGACCTCGGTATTCATACCGAGATGCTCACCTCGGAGATTGCGAACTTGGCGAAAGCCGGCATTCTCACAGGTAAGCACAAGAGCCTCCACAAAGGTAAGCTCGTCACCACTTTTATCATGGGCAATAAAGCGCTCTATGATTTCTGTGATGACAACCCCTCCGTCATGGTAATGGACGGGAACTACGTGAACGATCCCTACGTGATTGCCCAGAACGACCACCAAGTGTCCATCAATACAACCTTGGAAATTGACCTGACCGGCCAGTGTGCTTCGGAATCGATCGGCTCTATCCAGTACTCCGGTACCGGCGGCCAGACCGATACCGCAACCGGTGCCCAGAAGGCCAAAGGCGGTCGTTCCTTCATCGCCCTCTACTCCACGGCGATGGTCAAGAACAAAGAGACCGGCGAAAGGGAAGAGAAGAGCAAGATCGTCACCCAGCTTACCCCGGGCGCGATTGTCTCGCTGTCTCGAAATGATGTAGATCGAGTGGTTACCGAGTACGGTATTGCGGAACTTCGCGGCACAACGGTTGCTGAGCGCGTGAAACGATTAGTTACCATTGCCCATCCGAATTACCGCGAAAAACTCCTCTTTGAAGCCCGCCAAGTGGGCATCATCGGAGGTGTATGATGCTAGCTCCCAGCCCTTACGGCCAGCTCTACTATGAGGTGCACGGAACCCCCAGATCCGAAGAGGAGGTCCCGCTGGTTCTCTTAAACGGGATCATGATGTCAACGAGGAGCTGGACTTCTTTTATTCCGGCACTCTCTGCGTCTCATGTCTTGATCCTGATGGATTTCCATGATCAGGGGCAGTCCGAAAGGCTTACGGAACCCTATGACCACAGCATCCAGGTGGAGGCCGTCTTGGCCGTTCTGGATCATGCGGGCTACCAGCAGGCGGATTTGGCCGGAATCTCCTACGGAGGTCAGGTGGCTCTACAAGTTGCCTTGGCAGCCCCAGACCGGATCCGTAGGCTCGTCGTAGCGAACTGCGGGGCGTATACCCCCTTGCAGCTGGCAGAGATTGGCCATGGCTGGAACAACGTGGCGGGTGACGGGTTAGCCTATTACTACGCCACCATTCCTAGCATCTATTCCTCCCAGTTCTACACGGCCAAGAGTGAATGGATGAAGAAACGCCGGGAAACGCTCATCCCGATTTTTGAGAACCCCGCTTTCTACGAACCCATGGTTCGCTTGACGGACAGCTCGGAGTTCTATGACATCCGAGCGCGCCTCTCGGAGATCCCTGCGCCCACCTTGGTCATTGGAGCCGAAGACGATATTCTAACGCCTTTGCATGAACAGCGGGCTTTGGCCAAAGGACTTCCACACGCAGACTTGGTCGTTCTGCCGAATTGTGGTCATGCTACAATGTATGAACAACCAGCGCTCTACACGGCATTGATCTTAGGCCATACCGCCTTGGATCAACGAGTGTTCGCCATTTAGGAGGTGTGTTATGGGTCCATCGGACGATATGGAAACACTGGTGAATCTACCGAAGACGGAACGTGGCGAAAGAACCATTTCCCGCATCATTGACAGCGCTGAGCAGCTGTTCTATGCGAACGGGTACCACGGCACCTCGATCAAAGACATCACCAGCAACGCCGGCGTCGGGCTGGGGACCTTCTACCTCTATTTCAAAGACAAGAAGAGCCTCTACATCCACTTGCTCTCCACCTACAACCACCTGATCCGCAAAGAGATTTCGGTCAAAATTCAAGAAAAAGGCCAGGTGACGAGGCGGGAAGCCGAGAAGATCGGTATCCTGACCTTCTTAGAAATCGTTCGAGCGAAACCGCATTACTACAACATCATCTGGGAATCGCTTTATATTGATAAGCAGCTGTTCATCGACTACTACTCGACGTTCGGCAAGTTCTACAACAACCAGCTGCGAGATGCGCAGGCCAAAGGCGAGATTAAAGGCTTCGACCCCGAAGTCATGGCTTTCATGTTGATGGGAATCTCGAACTTCGTCGGTCTCCGCTACGCCCTCTTCGACTCCATGTCTGACCTGGATCGGATCGCCGACGAAGTGATCAAGATCCTGGACCAAGGCATCTTCACCGATAAGGAGAACTAAGGCTCCGCAGCTCCCCTTCCATTCACACTTTCGAAAGGACTCTTTATTATGACTAAGAGCTATATTCTTGCTGCCCGCAGAACCCCCATTGGTTCCTTCGGCGGCGCACTGAAGGACGTTTCCGCTGCTTCTTTGGGCATTGCCGTGGCCAAAGCCGCCTTAGCCGATTCCTCCGTTGACGCCTCGGATCTCACCGAAGTGATGTTAGGCCAGGTGCTGCCAGCGCCGGCTCACCCCAAGAGGTGCCTGCTGAGGCGGTCAACATGGTCTGCGGTAGCGGCCTCAAGACCGTTATGTTGGCCGACACCAATATCCGTGCCGGTGAAGGCGATCTTTACCTGGCCATGGGTGTCGAATCCATGTCGCAAGCGCCCTTCCTCGTGCCTGGCGCAGCGCGCACCGGGCTCAAAATGGGCACGATCGAAATGCAAGATCACATGCTGCAAGACGCCCTCATCGACCCCTTTGAGACCATACACATGGGCGTGACGGCAGAAAATATTGCGGATCAGTATCAGATCAGCCGCGAAGCCCAAGACGCATTCGCCATCGAATCGCAAAAACGCGCCATTGTGGCGGTTGACGAAGGCCGCTTCCAGGAGGAAATCGTCCCAGTGGACACGGTTGTCAAGCGCCAAACAGTCGTCGTCGACACCGACGAATATCCCAATCGCAAAACGGATCTGGCCAAACTCGCGACGCTACGCCCGGCCTTCCGCAAAGACGGCAGCGTCACCGCTGGTAACTCTTCCGGCTTAAATGACGGAGCGGCTGCCATCGTGGTCGCCTCAGAAGCCTATGTTGAGAAGCACCAGTTGCAGCCCTTGGCAGAAATTGTGGCCATCGGCCAAGGTGGCGTCAATCCATCAACCATGGGTATGGGGCCAGTCCCAGCCATTGCCCAGGCGCTTTCCCGAGCCAATCTCCGCTTGGCTGACATCGACGTCATTGAGCTCAATGAGGCCTTCGCCGCCCAGAGCCTCGGCGTCTTGCAGGAATTGTCTGCGACGCATGGGGTTACTCTAGAAGACCTGCTGGCAAAAACCAACCTCAACGGTGGCGCCATTGCCCTAGGGCATCCGTTAGGCGCCAGCGGCAACCGTATTCTGGTCACCTTGCTACACATCATGAAGAAGCGGAATTTGCGCTATGGCTTAGCCTCGCTCTGCATTGGCGGTGGCATGGGCACTGCCGTGATTGTGAAGCTGGTCTAAACTCGTTTACGATCATAAAAAAGAGCCGAGGCTTGCGGGCCTCGGCTTTTCTGCGTTAAAGGGTTACGCCATCTTTGAAGATGGCAATTTCGCGGTAGCCATAGTCTTCGTTTCGGGTGGTCTTCTTGCCAGAAGCCACATCTAAAATCTGCTGGAAGAGCTCGTCGGCGACCTGGTCAGGATCCTCGTCTAAGAGGCGGCTGGCGTCGAAGTCGATCCAATTTTTCTTTCTCTCGGCCAAAGCATGGTTCGACGCCAGTTTCAGGGTCGGAACCGCCCCACCGAAGGGGTTGCCGCGTCCGGTGGTGAAGCAGACAATCTGGGCACCAGAACAGATGAGGTTGGTGGTGGACACGAGATCATTGCCGGGACCGTAGAGAAGGTTGAGGCCTCCGGCTTTGGCCAAATCACCAACGTCTAAAATCTGGTGAACACTGCCGCGGCCGCCCTTTTGGATGCAGCCCAAGGACTTCTCTTCGAGGGTTGTGATGCCGCCGTCCTTGTTGCCTGGGGAGGGATTCTCGTAGATTTCCTGGCCGTGGCTAATGAAGTATTCCTTGAAATTGTTGATGAGGCCAACCAAGTCGTGGAAGGTTTCCTCATCGCGGCTGCGGTTCATGAGGATGGTCTCGGCGCCGAACATTTCCGGCACTTCGGTCAGCATGGAAGCGCCGCCGACGGAGATAACTTTGTCTGAAATGAGGCCCAGAAGCGGGTTTGCGGTGAAGCCGGAGAAAGCATCCGAACCGCCGCATTTCATCCCCAAGATGAGCTTGGAAGCGGGGAGGGTCTGGCGTTCATCAGTCTTCAAAAGGTCGACCAATTCGTTGATGACGTCGGCGGCCGCTTCGTATTCGTCATCCACTTTCTGGGCGGTGATGAAGCGGACGCGCTCTTCGTCGATGTCGCCTAAGACGTCACGGAAGATGCCCAAGTGGTTGCTGTCGGAACCCAGGCACAAGACCAAGACAGGACAGGCATTGGGGTGCCTGATGAGGCCTTTGAGGAAGCGTTGGGTCATGTCCAGGTCGTTCCCCAACTGAGAGCAGCCATAGGGATGGTTGAAGGCGTGGATTTTGTCGGCCATTTCTGGATGGGCTTTTTGGGCTTCAGCTTCGATGACCTTGGTCATGCGGTTAATACAACCGACGGTCGGGATGATCCAGAGCTCGTTGCGTACGCCGACCCGACCATTTTTGCGAAGATAGCCTTCGAAGGTCGGCACATCCGCTTCCGGATCGGGCTTGACCTGATCGGCGGGCTCATAGCTGTAGGTCTGGAGGCCTTTGAGGCCGGTTTTCATGTTGTGGGAGTGGACGTGTTCGCCTTTTTTGATGGCTTGGGAAGCGACACCGATGGGGTAGCCGTACTTGATGACTTTTTCGCCTGGGGCGATGTCTTCGAGGGCGACCTTATGGCCGAAGGGAATCGGGTTTACGAGTGTGAGCGGCTGCCCGTTGATTTCGGTCGTGCTGCCGGCTTCTTGTTCGGTGATGGCCACGGCAACATTGTCCAGCGGGGTGATGAGTTTGAAGTTGACGGAGGTGTTTTCTGTGGTGTTCATGTTAGACAATTCCTTTCAGGGCTTCGTTGACCCCGTTTGTATTGATAGCAGCGAGGTGTTTTTGGACGGATTCCAAGAGACCATCCACTTCGGTGAGGTCTTTGCCAGACCAGAAGTCTTTGTTGGCCAAAGCCCCCGCAGCGAAGTCGTTCGAGGCGGCTTTGGCCAGAAGATCTGCGAAGAAGGAGGTGACTTCTTGGGTGTCGTGAATCTCGTAGTGGCTGCCGTCATCCTTTGTCCCCAGGTACTTGCCGCCTTCCATTTTGCCCTGGTAGAAGCGGAGGAGCGCGGCTAAGGAGAAGGCTAGAGCCTCAGGGATCGTGCCGTTTTTCTCAATGGAATCGAGGAGGGTGGGCAGGACGCGCGCATTGTATTTGGAGACGGAGTTCAGGGAAATATCCATGAGCTTGTGGTTGATGTAGGGGTTTCTGAAACGGTCGAGGACGTCGTTGGCGAACTGTTCGAGCTCTTCTCTCGGGAGGTTGATGGTGGGGATGATTTCTTCGAAAATGAGCTTATTGAAGTAGGCTTCATAAACGGGATCGTTGCACATTTCGCGGACGATATCGTGCCCGCCGACAATGCCTGCCAGTACAGTTCCGGTGTGGCCACCGTTTAAAATGCGGACTTTGCGCAGCTTGTAGGGCTTGACATCCTTCGTCCAAATGACGTTAGCCTGGGTTTCGTGCACAGGGAAGAGGGAAGCGGCGCGCTCGGATCCTTCGATGACCCAAAGATTGAAGATTTCCGAAGTGACGATGAGCTTGTCTTGATAGCCGAATTCTTCTTCCAGCTCTTGCTGGTTCTGAGGCCTGCCGGTGACGATTCGGTCTACCAAAGTCGACGTGAATTCATTGGCTTCGAGAAGCCAGTTTAGGAAGCTGTCGCCCAGGTTCCATTCGGTCGCGTATCTCGTTACGATTTCTTTCAGGTGGTGGCCGTTGTCATCGATGAGCTCGACGGGGAGGAAGATGAGGCCTTTGTCTTTTGCGCCGTCAAAGTGTTTGTAGCGATGGTAGAGGAACTGGGTGACCTTGGCGGGGAAGGAGCTGGCTGGTTGGTCGTCTAGCTTGTCGCCTTCGTTGTAGGAGATGCCAGCTTCGGTCGTGTTGGATACAACAAACTGTAAATCGGGATTTTCTGCGATTTTGATGTATTCCGCGAAGTCTTTGTAGGGGTTGAGGCAGCGCGAGACGGAACTCAAAGCCATCACTTCGCGCTTGGCTTCGCCGTTCTCCAGACCGGACATGACCAATGTGTATTGGCCTTTTTGTTCATTGATGAGATCGGCCAGACCTTGGGCGATTGGCTGGACGATGACGATGCTTGTGTCTAAGAGGCCCTGACGGTTGCCTAATTCGACCATCCAGTCGACGAATGCGCGCAAAAAGTTGCCTCCGCCAAACTGCAGGATTCTCTCTTTTCTCTCGCTGAATTGCTTCTCTACGACTTCGGTGATTGGTTTCATGGGTTACCTCGCTTTTGGTTGTTGGTGTTTGTTTTTGTTGTTGTTTCTGTAGTTGTAGTTGTAGTTGTTGTTGTTGGTGTTGGTGTGTTTGTGTTTGTTTCTGTTTCTGTTTCTGTTTCTGTTGGTTGTGGTTGGTGTTGTTTCTGTGGTTGCTGACGCGGCTTTTACTGGGTTACTCGCTGTTTCTGTTCCGGTTTCGTGACTTTGTCTCCCTGTTGTATACAACAGGCTTGTTGATCCCATTATACAAGCTTCAAATGACTTGTAAAGACTCTTTTGTAGATAATTTTTTAATTTTTTAACTCCCTAGCCCGGTGTTTGTGATCTGGCATAAGATTCCAGGTTTATATTGCTTGGGGGAGGGAGTTTTCGTTGTTTTAAGCAATAAAACCACATGAAGTTATGCAATTTATCGTCGCCAAACCTTTGTGTTTAGAGGATTCAAGTGATTTTTTGCGTTAGCATATATGTTTCTTGGTTCCGCTTGATAGGTAATAAGTCACCTTGGTCGAGATCTGCAGCAATCCAAGAAAGTGGCGCGATTTTCGATGTTTTGGGCGTCGTCAACACCTTTTTCTGCAATTTTTCCCAGAGTGACCCCTCCTGGAGCAATTATGTGCGAAAGGGAATATGTTGAGCTTGGATTGCTGCAGATCCTGACCACCATATCTTATTATCAAAAAAATGGACATCTCAAATCTTCCACTTATCTACCTAGCGGCTAAGGAAAACTGTAATCGGGGGATATTGAGTAGAACCTACAGCCAATGTAAGAGTCACTTCCGCTCCTAACAAAATAAACTACGAGAGTTACTACCACCTCAGAAAAATAAATGACGAGAATGACTACCGCTCCCAAAAACTTGCCGTCAGCAGTAAACTACCTGCTACTCTGAGTTTTGCAAGCGATTGTACTAGCAACCCCTGAAATCATGAAAAAATCCCG
>CAZCLL010000052.1:1635-15218 GCA_964499555.1 uncultured Fastidiosipila sp. | reverse complement strand
ATTATCTCAAGAGATCACTAGCTCGGGAAGACGGGGCTAGATTTGACGCTTACGTTCTGATGGAGCGAAATCGTTGGAGCTTGAGAATATGAATATATCCGTTCTGAATATCCATACAACGCAAATTTATGATTTGTACCAGTTTCGAGCAATTGTTACGTTTCTGAGTCAACGCTTAAAGAAGCGCTTTCGCCCACGCAATTCATCTTTTTGTGAGAATTTCAATCATTTACATTCTATGCTCCCGCGTCGATCTGCTACATACAACTGGGACTACGCCGGGATGAGAGATAGAGAACTCTGTGATTTCTTCAGATTTTGCGGGCTTGCTTAAACAGTTGAGCTTGCCATCCCACTTTGTCTTCATTAGTACGGGATCAACGAAGTAAAACTTAGCGCTTGGGAACTGGAAACATGTTAGCAAGGAAGCTTCTTCGATTTCTTGACGATCAAAACAAAATTCAAGCAGGATTCATACAGTAAAAGCGTAGGTAAACACAGCAGGGCATTTTACATAATATGTCGGATGGACAAAACTCGTCTCGATCTGAATTTAACATATTACAGATCGCATGATTATCTGAAAAACAGCTCAAAAATCCCCTGATCTGGCCTCTTTTAAGCTACATTGCAACTGAGTTACCAGCAAAACTCGGCTCGCTCTTGGATCGAGACGAGTTTTGTCCACATGAATATGTTATATGCGCTTTTTATCCATCTTGTTGCTTAATAATCATTAGAAAATGGGGGATATCGACCAGAACACCCACCGAATACAAGAATCCCTTCCGCTACTAATCAAATCAACGCAAGGATGTCCTTCCACTGAACCACTTCAAACACCGGACATACGAACCGCTGTGGATATCGACCAGAATAGAGGACAGGCAAGGGATTATCTACCGCATTCAACTGTCTGCGTAGCAGGCGGTTTACTACTGGCGGCAAGTTTTTGGGAGCGGTAGTCATTCTCGTCATTTATTATTCTGAGGCGGTAGTCATTCTTGTCGTTTATTTTGTAAGGAGCGGAAGTGACTCTTACATTGGCTGTAGGTTCTACTCGATATCCCCCGATTCCAGTTTTTCGAGGCCGCTAGATGGTTTAATGGAAGATTAATAGGAGTCAGCTATTTAGATAACAAGATACGCTGGACAAAACTTGTCTCGATCCGAGTTTAACATGTTACCGATTACCTGTTTTTCTGGAAAACAGCTCAGAATCATCCCGATCGGGGCGATTTTGAGTGGCTTTGCCACCAATAATCCAGCAAAACTCGTCTCTCGCTTGGATCGAGACGAGTTTTGTCCACTTTACCATGTTATATTTCGGTTTTGCAGATCTTGTTGAGTATTTTAGGCTAAGTATGAGAGCAAAAAGCCAGAAAAACACCACAACATCTCAAATAAATACCCTAGAAGCAATATGTACACAAACAACATGAACTCCCAACACAAAAAACCAGCACATCACAAATTTTTATAAAGATTGTTGTCCTTACAAGCTACGAAAAATCCCACCACCCAAAGATTTCTGCCCCATTCCTCGCTACATCAAGCAAGGAAGGCCACATGAACTTCGATATAATGAGACCAGCAAACAGGAAGCACACCAGACACAGCAAACTCTAGAATCAGCATTGCTAAACAGAAAATACAAACACCAAACGAGGACAAGCGCAATGGACGACGTAGCAACGCATAAAACAACAACGGATACAACAGCGACGCCAAAAACAGCAACCCCAAAAACCAAAACAACAGCAAAAGCAACAACAACACCACCACCCACCTACGACGTAGCCATCATCGGGGCAGGGATTGTAGGAGCAGCAACAGCGTATCAGCTGAGTCGGTATCAGCTGAAGATTCTTTGGCTTGAGAGGGAAAATGACGTATCTTTGGGCGCAACCAGGGCCAATAGTGCCATCGTCCATGCCGGTTACGATCCCTTGCCCGGCAGCCAGATGGCGCGCCTCAATGTGGAGGGCAATCGGATGATGGAGGCCCTTTGCGAGACGGTGGGCGCGCATTTTGATCGGTGTGGGTCGCTGGTTTTGGGCTTCACAGAGCAGGATCGGAGCCATCTTCGGGAGCTCAAGGCTCGAGGCGAGCAGAATGGTGTGCCCGATCTGCAGTTGCTGAATCGCGAGGAAACCCTGCGCCTCGAGCCCGCTGTCAATCCAAACATCCTAGCTGCCCTCTACGCGCCAACTGCCGGCATCATCCTGCCGTGGGAGCTGGCGGTGGCTTTGGCCGAAATCGCGGTCCGGGAAGGCGCGGACCTCCACCTGAACCATGAGGTGACCGGCCTCGCGCACGACGTGGCCTGGACCATCCGCACCGCCGACCGCAGCTACCGGGCCCGCTACGTCGTCAACGCCGCTGGACAGGGTGCCGAAGTTCTCCATAACATGGTGGCCAAAGCCGCCTTCCACCTCGTTCCTGCGCGCGGGGAGTATTTTTTGTTGGACAAAGCCGCCGAACCCCACCCTCGGCACGTGATTTTTCAGTGTCCGGGTCCTTTGGGGAAGGGTGTCCTCGTCGCCCCGACCATCCACGGCAACACGCTTGTGGGGCCCAATAGTGAAGTGGTGACGGACGGCGAGGACACCCGCACAACGGCCGCCGGCTTGGCCGAAGTGCAGCAAAAGGCGCTTCGCTCGGTCCGCACGCTGCGCTTCGGCGAGAACATCCGCCACTTCGCCGGCGTCCGCGCCAATCAAGAAAAGGACGATTTCTACATCCAAATGCAGCCGGACGGCTTCCTGGACCTGGCGGCCATTAAGTCTCCCGGTTTAACGGCCGCCCCCGCCATCGCCCTTTTGGCGCTTGACCTTCTCAGCGAGGCGGGCCTCCAGCTAGACCCTAAACCCAATTGGGACGGCAGCCGGCAAGTCACGCATTTTGCTTCCCTATCGCCTGCCCAAAAAGCCGCCCTTGTCGCCCGCGACCCGTCCTTCGGTCGGGTCATCTGCCGCTGCCAAAGCATCACCGAAGGCGAAATCCTTGCGGCCATCCATAGCCCGATTCCGCCAAGCTCTTTGGATGCCATCAAGCGCCGCACTGGCGCAGGGCTAGGGCGCTGCCAGGGCGGCTTCTGTGGCCCGCGCGTCCTCGAAATCCTTAGTCGTGAACTTCACATCCCACCCGCTTCTGTCCTCCAAGACCGCGCGGGCTCCTACATTGTCCTCGGCCCCAATCGGGCTGCGGACGAATCCACCACACAGGAGGCTGATCATGAGTAAATTGCTTGATTCTTCTGCAGATCTTATTACTGAAACAGTTGACCTAGTCATAATTGGGGCGGGGCCGGCGGGTTTGGCTGCGGCAATTGCCGCTTGGGATCAGGGTGTTCGTAAAATGCTTTTGGTAGAGCGGGACACGGCACTCGGTGGAATCTTGAACCAATGTATTCACAACGGCTTTGGCCTCCAAAGATTCCGCGAAGAACTGACCGGCCCGGAATACGCGGAGCGCGACATCGATGAGGTCCTGAAAAGAGGCATCCCGATTGCCCTCGACACCACGGTTCTCGATGTCAGCGCGGAGCGCGAAGTGCACTTGCTCTCCCCTCGCACTGGCTATCGGGTGGTGAAGGCGGGGGCGGTGGTTTTGGCCATGGGTGCGAGAGAAAGAGCCCGCGGGGCGATCGGGACACCCGGCACGAGGCCATCGGGCGTCCTGACAGCCGGCAGCGCGCAACGCTACATCAACCTGGAAGGCCTGGCGGTCGGAAAGCGCGTCGTGATCTTGGGCAGCGGGGACATTGGGCTGATTATGGCGCGGCGGCTTTCGCTCGAGGGGGCCGAAGTGCTGGCTTGCGTGGAAATCATGGCGGAACCCGGAGGCCTGCGACGCAACATTGTGCAGTGCCTAGACGATTTTGGGATTCCGCTCTTGCTGTCGCACACGATTTCGGAGATTGAAGGCACGAAGCGCGTCGAGGCGGTGCGCATTGCCAAAGTCGACACCCAACTTCGCCCAATCCCCGGCACCGAGCGGCGCATCGAATGCGACACCGTGCTCCTGAGCGTCGGCCTCATTCCGGAGAACGAGCTGAGTCGTCTAGCGGGTGTCACTCTAGACAATCGAACAAAGGGCCCGCTCGTCTCCAACACCCTGGAGACTTCTGTCCCCGGCATTTTTGCGTGCGGCAATGTGCTACACATCCACGACTTGGTAGACAATGTGAGTGCCGAAGCCGCCCGCGCCGGCGAAGCAGCCGCCCGCTTTTTGGGTTTCGGTGGTTCTGGGGTTGCTGGCGCCATCGTTGCTGGTGCTGGTGCTGGCGCTGGTGTTAAAGGCGGGATTCCCGTCATTGCAGGAACCGGCATTCGCTACACGGTGCCGCAAACCATCCGAGAAATCCCTTCACAACTCGACATTTTCTTCCGAGTCACGCACACCGCTGAAGAACAAAAAATCGTCGCCACAAGCGGCGGCCGCCAAATCGCCATGTTCCGAAAGCTCCACGTCGCCCCCGGCGAAATGGAAAAGATCACCTTAAGCCGCCGCATCTTAGCCGATATTGATCCCGCCTTTGGCCTGAAACTAACCATGGAAGGTGCCTGATGAAAGACTTAATTTGCATTGTTTGCCCCCGCGGTTGCCACCTCAAAGTTGACGAAGAAAACGACTACAAAGTCACCGGCAACCGCTGCCAACGTGGCGTCCTTTACGCCTACTCCGAACTCACAAACCCCACCCGCGTCCTGACCTCCACAGTGGTCCTTCATTCTGGTGTTGGAGGTGGTGATGGTGTTGGTGATGTTGATGCTCGTGGTTTTGATGGTGATGCTGGTCGTGTTGGTTTAGATGTGAGTGCTGGATTCAATGTGAGTGCTGGTGATCGTCGGGTCAACGACGATTTCGTTCATGATTCTGATCGTGTCAAAAGCCTTAGGACCTTACACCTCACTCGGCTCCCCGTTCGAACGGACAAAGCCATCCCCAAATCCAAGATCCCCGAAGCAGTCGCAGCCATCCAATCACTGGTTGTCCATGCGCCGGTGCGCCTTGGCACTGTCCTCTTGGAAAATGTCGCCAGCACCGGCGCCAATATCATTGCTACGAGATCGATCCTGGAATAGTGAAATAGCATCGGCTCAATTACAGTAAAAGTCACTATCGCAGTAGAAGGCACGAGCCTATCGCAGGCACGGTGCGGCTAGTATCTACGAAGATCCTGAGGTCTGCTGCACTTTGTGGTTTGGCGGATTAGTCGGACGCACCTCTCGTAGTTTTATTTATCGTTAGTGGATGTAACTCTCATGATTTTATTGTAGTTTGAGCGGTAATAACTCTCGCATTGTCCCGGGTTCTGGTTGATATCCCTCACTCCTAGGTTTTTCGAGGCGGCTAGATAGTTTTATGGTGGGTTTGGGCTGAGGAGTTATTTAGATAATAAGATACGGTGGTCAGGATCTGTCGTTGTCCATGTATAACATACCACCTTTCATGCTCATGAGCTTCGAAATGCCCTGTTTGGGAGTCAAAATGACCCTGGTTCGGGATGTTTAGGCACTGATTTCTCAAAATCCAGCATTAGGTAATATGGTAAGTATGGACAACGACAATTCTTGACCAGGATGACTAGTTACCCTTTCTTCAGTGCGGTCTAGAGGCCATAGAAAATGATGAAATGAAGGATATCGAGTGGAGTGTGAGACATATTCAAGAGATACTACCGTCAAAATCTTGCAGCTATTCGAAAAAGCTGTGGTCGTGAGGCCCAACCTAATACTCCACCTGCAATATCATGTTGATTTTCGATTAAATCCGGGATTCCAGAGGCCCAACCAAATACACCACCCTCAACATCTTGTTGATTTTCGATTAAATCCGGGATTCAAGAGGCCTAACTAAATACTCTACTCACAATATCATGTTGATTTTCGATTAAATCCGGGATTCAAGAGGTCAAACCAAATACTCCATCCTCAATATCGTGTTGATTTTCGATTAAATCCGGAATTCAAGAGGCCCAACCAAATACACCACCCTAAATATCGTGTTGATTTTCGATTAAATCCGGAATTCAAGAGGCCCAACCAAATACCCCACCCTCAATATCGTGTTGATTTTCGATTAAATCCGGAATTCAAGAAATCCCAAACAGTAAATCGCCCTCTACCCAAACATCCCAACATCTGACGAAGAAACCCAGGGCTTCGTCCAAGCGTCAGGTAAAAATTCAGTCGGGAGCCAAGTCTCAAGTTGCAATTTCTTGATCACTGTACCGCAATATGCGCAAGACTCTTCCCCAATCCCCCGCAACGGTGCCCCGCAATTGGGACAATTCAAAGCAAGCACAGGCGAAGAACCCTTCGCAGCATCATACATACGAGAATCCTCCAAAAACTGAAGCCGCAAACTGTCACGCAACTGTACTGGGCGCGCTTCAGGATAACGGACACTCGACCCGCGCGCCTCAACAGCAAATTGAAACTCAATAATCCGTTTACCGTCGCGCCTCTCATATAAACTCAGCGCACGATTATGAATATGAACATCTGCAAAACGCGGAGCATCTTGGCCAAGCCTACGGTTAGACTCAACAATCCGCTCAAGACTTCTTGCATAATAAGGTCCGTAATCCGCTTCCACTGTCTCCAGCGATCGAATAGCAACAGCCCCCGACGCCCCCACCGCAACAGAACCCGCCGCCCCACCAGCCAGCACCTCATACGAAGCCAAAACCAAACTCTCCGCCTGATTCCCCAACTGGTCCACACGCAACAAAGGAAAATCACGCGCAATCTGCGGCAAAAAAATCCGATCCATCGCATTCAGCGAGCGCGGAATCGACGAGCCATCAAGCGAAACCCCAGAGCCCTCACGCAACGCAGAACTCGCCGCGCGAGCCAGCGAAGAAACACCAAACAAACTCCGTAACCTCATACGCACATGCCGCACCAGCCGCACAGTCGCGAACACCAAAATCGCCACCACCAACAGAAGCACAACCCAAGGAAACCAAGGCTCAGCGCGGATCGCATCAAACGCAAGCCTCACAAACGGCACATCAAACCTCAGCCTCACAAACGGCACATCCAACCCCAGCCTCATCAAAGCTACATCCAAACCCAGCACCCCCAGCAAACCCGACAACCCCAGCACCCCCGACAAACCCAACAACACCAGCATCCCCGACAAACCCACCATCTACACATTCCCCAACATAACACATTTAAGCCACCGCCGTGCCACCGACGCCAACTCCTCTAAGAGCCCTCGCGAAGTCGCCCCCGCCTCACTCAAATACCGCGGAAAATAACGCGTCAAATGCAGCGGAATCTCCGGATCAATCGACGCAAGCCACTTCGCCTCCGCCTCCATCTCCGCCACCGAATCACTCAGCCCCGGCACCACCAGCGTCGTCACCTCCACATGCGAATGCCGCGCCGCAATCTCAATCGTGCGCTTCACCGTCGCCAGATCACCCGCCAGCCGATTATACCCAGCCTCCGAAAAACACTTCAAGTCAATATTCCACGCCGACGTCAGCGGCGCAATCGCCCGCACAAATGGCTCATTGAAGCATCCATTCGTAACAAGTACCGTTTCCAAGCCTCTCTCTTTCGCTAGGCCAAAGCCGCCTTCCACAAACTCAAAATGCACCAGCGGCTCATTATACGTAAAGCAAAGTCCGACATTGCCTTCGGCTCTCAGCTCCTCCGCCAGGTCAACTAGCTCCCGCAAGTTGACCTGGCGCCCCGGCGGCGCGCCACCTTCTAAGCCACCACACCAAGCACCACCTGGCGCGCCGCCCCCCTCATCCGACACCATCGAAATCTCATGGTTTTGACAAAAAGAACAACGCATATTACAACCATAAAAGCCCACCGACAAAATCTTCGTCCCAGGCCGAAAACGCGCCAAAGGCTTCTTCTCAATCGGATCCAAAGCCAGCGCCGAAACATACCCATCCCTCGTCGGTCGCACCTTCGTCCCATCATTAAAACGCACCCGACAAAAGCCCTTCTGCCCCACCTTCAACAAACAAACATGCGGACAAAGCTCACAGCGAATCGCCTCCGGCTCCCCCTCCAACCTCGCCGTCTCCACCTCATCCTGGCCATCCACCTCACCCAGCAAAACCGGCTTCACATAAACCAAAGGCACCGCCTGCCGACTCGCTTTCTTCTCGAGGCTCATAAAAATCCCTCCGAGCCCTCCACGTCCCCAGACCCAACCGAATCAACCGAACCGCCAGAATCAACACCATGACCCGAATCATCCAAACACTCCGAGCAGCCCTGATCCTCAGCGCCCTCCGTGTAGCGCGTCACCGTAAAACGCTGCAAACGGCACGGCTCATCCGGGGCAATCCCAGCCTTGCGCTTCGCAATCGCCAGCTGCTCCTCCACCGTCTCCACCCCCGGCAAATCCGGCAGCAACAGCCCACGCCGATAGCCTGACGACACAATCACCCCAAAACGCTTCGCATCCAACTTGTCCGGCGTCGCCACATCCTCCGGGCTCTCCAGCACATCCACGGACAGCTCCAGCCCCGCAAGCTCCCCCGCCTCAACCGGCGGAAACCTCGGATCCTCAAGCGCCGCACTCACCGCATTCTGCATAATCTCGTCGGCCAAAGCCCCCTTCATCGCCCGTATCGTCCCTATGCAACCTCGTAGCGAACCATCCACTTTCTCATGAAGACTAACAAAACAAGCCGCTTGCCTTTTGGTCAATTCTTTTGGCAAAGCCATCCTTTCCTCCCCAGTCAACTCCAAAGGCTTCCCAGTCCCAAGCCTCACTTCCAAAGCCCTTCTCGCCAAGCACACATACACATGCCCCACATCACCAGAATCTTCAGCAGAATCAGCATCAGCATCAGCAAGATCCTCCTCATGCGTAACATGCTTCATTGCTTGCTCCGCAGTGTACCCCTCTCCATCGCCTTCCCTAAAAAGGGTCGTAGAGGTGGGGGTGGGCGGCTTTGGCCAAGCGGGTGAAGGGTGGAAGCTGGCCACTAGGTAGCCAACGCCAAAAGTCGCCTCATGGCTCAGCACTTCGCTGGTGTACGAGTTGCCGTCGAGCACGCCGCCTAGGATGCAAAAGCCCCGGATTCCGCACTCGCCAACCTCTTCGCAGAGGTCGCTTTTGAGGGAGACCACGTGGTCGAAATCGCCGCAGCCGATGGCCTGAACCAGCGCCTCCTCAAAAGCCGGCGCCTCCCGCGACAGCCCATATGGCCCTTCCGGCAGCAGCCGATGCGACAGATCGCCGCTGGCCACAAAAACCACGCGCTTCGGCGTCTGGGCCAGGTAGCGCCCAATGACCCGCCCAAATTCCCGGTGCTTCTCATGCGAAAAACTCGTAATCGAAAGCCTCACCACCTTCGGCTCCACGTCGAGTGTGCCAGCCGCCTCCGCCTCTTGCGTCGCCGTGGTCGGTGCCGGGGTCTGAGTCGTCGCCTGAGCCTGAGCCGTCGCCTGAGTCGTCGCCTGGGCGAGGAAATAAAGCGGCACCAAACTCCCATGATCCGTCGTGCGGCTGGGGATCAAAGCCTCCCCAAAATTCCCCGCCGGTATCCCTTCTCGCTCAGCCGCCTGGGCAATTTCCTGCACCATTTCCTCGTCATAATTCATGCGAATGACCGGCTCATGCACCCGAAAATCGCGGAACGACGACGCCCAACTACTCCCATCTGCCATGTAGAAAAAGTCGCGGCAGAACCTATTATGTGGCGAGACCAAGATGATGGTGTCAGGCTTTTGCCGGGCGATCTCATCCGCAATTTCGCGGTAGGCTCTCATAGTCTCCGGGATGCTCTCTTCTTGTCCCTTTCCAACTTCTGGCACGGCCAAAGGCGGGTGGGGAACGATGTAGGCGCTTAGTAGTGGCATTGGGTGGCCTCCTCTCACTGGGGCTCGGTTAGTTTTGGTTGGTTGGGTTGGTGGGTTGGTGGGTTGGTGGGTTGGTGGTGGGCTGGTTGGGTTGGTGGGTTGGTGGGTCTTGATGTGTTATTAATACTGGCGGTTGAGTGTGCTTATTGCTGGCTCGTCATGATCGATATGACATGATCGATGTGATTGGATTCATCATGGCCAAACGGATTTCGAATGGAGCAAAAATCGCTCGCTGTTTTGATAATTACTGTAGACCTGCGCAATTTGCTGATCTGATGGTTATCGCTGCGTACGCTTCGTTCAGGAAGTGAACTCTTTCTTTGATTATACAGTGAAAAGGCTGATCCTGAGAATATCTCGCACAAGTGAAGTGTTTTTGATACTTTCCTTCACTTGAAATAGTCATCTATCTCGCTCATCGGTGTGGCTGATGTGGCTGATGTGGCTGATGTGTGGCTGATGTGTGCGTTCATGCTAAGATCTGCAGCGCTTATGAGTATGGCGGATTAGTCGGACGTACCTCTCGTGGTTTATTTATTTTTAGTGGATGTAACTCTCACGATTTATTCTAGTTTGGGCGGTAGTAATTCTCGCATTGTCCCGGGTTCTGGTGATATCCCTCTCTTCTAGGTTTTTCGGGGCTGCTAAATAGCTTTATGGAGAGTTTGGGCTGAGGAGTTATTTGGATAACAAGATACGGTGGTCAGGATCTGTCGTTATCCATGTATAACATACCTCCTTTCATACTCATGAGCTTCGAAATGCCCTGTTTGGGTGTTAAAATGGCTCCGATCGGAAAGATTTGGGGCTATTCGTGCCTTAGCAAAGCGTTAGGTAACATAGTAAGTATGGACAACGACAATTTCTAACCAGGATAACTAGTTATCTTTCCCCCAGAGATACCAGCTGCCAGTGAAAACGATGAAAGGAAGGATATCAAGTGGAGTGTGAGACATATTCAAGAGTTACTACCGCCAAAATCTTGCAGCTATTCGATAAGGCTGTGGTCATAAAGCGCAAGCAATTACGCCACCCACATGATAATCCAAAGCCATACGTCATCCGCCAGCACAACGACCGTTTTGGCCCATCATATCTTGTTACGCAAGTTGATAGATCTCTGATTACTTGCACAGCCACCTCCTAGAGGCCTCGAAAAAACGGTAATCAGCGGATATCGAGTAGAACCCACCGCAATACAAGAGTCCCTTCCGCCACTATAAAAAAAGACGAACAAGAATAACTACCGCTTACACATACTGGCCGGTAGTGGCAACAAGCTGCGAGGCAGGTAGTTGGCTACGGTAGCTAATCTCTTATCTGGTCGCTAATCCGGCTGATAGCCACTGCGGTTTGTTCATCCATGTTTTAGTGATCCATTGGAGGTGAATCCTGCGTTGATTTTATATTTTGGGCGGTAGGGATTCTTGTGTCCGGTGCGTGTTCGGGTGATATCCCTAAGCTTATAGTGCTTACTAGGCGGCTAGTGAGTAAAGTGGGTATGTAACATGGTAAGATGGTCAGGATCCGCAGCAATCCAAGTGGGTGACGTGGTTTTCTGGTTTCAGGGCGGCAAACCCATTCCATTCCTGCAATTTTTCCCACTGAGACCTCTCTGGGAGCAACTTTGTGCAAAAGAGAATATGTTAAATTTGGATTCATGCAGATCCTGACCAGTATGACTTATTACGCATTATCGCAAGGAGCCAAATAACAATCACCACCCATGATATCGTGTTGATTTTCGATTAAATCCGGGATCCAAGTACCCAAACAGCAATCTCCACCAAGACTATCGTGTTGATTTTCGATTAAATCCGGGATTCAAGTGGTCTAACTCAATACACCACCAAAAAGCTCGTGTTGATTTTCGATTAAATCCTGAATTCGAGGAGCCTAACCCAATACACCACCCACAAGCTCGTGTTGATTTTCGATTGAATCCGGGATTCAAAGGGGCTAACTCAATACACCACCCACAGCATCGTGTTGATTTTCGATTAAATACGGAATTCACCTCCCAAACAACAAAACAACGCTTCGCATCCTCACAACGAACTACCTCAACATCTCCAGAAGCTCCATACAACCCAAGAAAACTTCCAAACAAACGCGAAATGCCTCATCAGAAAGAGATGCAGATACCTATAATATGTACGATGACGAAACAATTACTGAGATCAGGTAGCGGCACAGCCTCTGCCCAAGGTTTGCCGTCAGAAACGAAAACAGTACGGGGATCTAAGAACCATAAACCAGGACCACAACGGATCCCCGACAACAAAAACAACCACAAACCAACAACCACAAACCACAAACCAAACAACCACAAACCACAAACCACAACCACAACCACAACCACGAACCACCACCAAACCCCACCAGGAGGACAACATAAAACCATGAAGAACCACGAAAAAATTCAGGCAGCTCAAGCAGCCTTCAAAGCCGGCGACACCTCACACTCCAAAAAAGTCCATGACGCCCAACATGACGCCAAACATGACACCCAAGTCGCCAAACATGACGCCCAATACGAACAACACAACACCGGCAGTGGCAAATATCTCAAAAGCATGGTCTACGGCGGTCTCGACGGCATCATCACCACATTCGCCGTCGTCGCCGGTGTAGCAGGAGCAAGCCTCACCTCAGGAATCGTCCTCATCTTAGGCTTTGCCAACCTCATCGCCGACGGCCTCTCCATGGCAATCGGCGACTACCTCTCCACCAAATCCGAACAGGAATACAACCGCCTCGAACGCCAGCGCGAAACCTGGGAAATGGAACACTATCCCGAAGGCGAAATCCAGGAAATCGTCGATTTATATGAGGCCAAAGGCATGAGCCCCACTGATGCTCACCTCGTCGCCAATACCATGGCCAAGTACGACGAACTCTTCATCGATGTCATGATGGTCGAAGAACTCGGCATCATCGAGGACAACGAAAGCCCCGTGAAAAACGCGCTCGTCACCTTCGCATCGTTCTTTGTCTTTGGCTTCATCCCACTCCTCGCAACCGTTCTCGCGCAGTTCATTCCGGCCCTCGCGTCCAACGCTTTCATCGTTTCGAGCGTCCTAACCGGCGTCACCCTCTTCATCCTCGGCGCCACCAAAAGCAAAGTCACCGGCGCCAACTGGCTCCGCTCGGGCCTCGAAATGCTCATCGTCGGAGGCCTCGCAGCAGCCGCAGCCTACCTGATCGGCTACTTACTCGGCGGCTTCGGCGCTTAGCCGGCATACCAACACAACACCACCAAACCTACCACACCCACACCCACCACCCGGCGCCGCACACCCACACCCACACCCCCACAAGGAGAAGCACACCATGGTATTAGTATTTTGGGGTTACGTATTCCTCGTCCTGGCCTTCGCCATCGACCTGCCTTGGGCAACCGCGCAGGTACCGGCCTACTTTGACCTCTTCCCAGACTTTCTCGGCTACGGCGCAATCGCCCTAGGCTTCGTCCAGCTCGACGAAATGGCCGGCAAAAAAACCTACAGCCACTACTTCGTCTGGGCCGTCGCAGCCTTTAGCCTGACCTGGACCATTCTCAATGCCATGGGGCGCTACACCGTCGTCACCCCCTTCTCCATTCTCATTGGCCTCATCTATGTCGCCTGCCAACTGCTCGTCGCCTGGCAAATCGTCCGTAAAATCGCCGACCTCGAACAATCCTCCGGCCGCGACTTCGCCAGCTGCCAACTCCTACTCGCTTGG
>CAZCLL010000052.1:0-1600 GCA_964499555.1 uncultured Fastidiosipila sp. | reverse complement strand
CGCATCCGTCATGCGCTGGGTCATTCCGCAGCTTTCGTCCATCATGAACTTCGTCGTCATCCTCGCCGGCCTCTTCTATTTGCTGATGCTTTGGAAGGCCAAAGACCTCATCCACATCTACTACGACGGTCCCAGACTCTACGATGAGTGATGGCCTCGCCACCTCGCCACCTCGCCGCCTTGCCCGCCTCGCCCACAACACCCCGCACCACCTAAACACGCAACACCCCCGCACCCCGACCCAACCCCCAAAGGAGGTCCCCCATGCCCAACCAGAACCAGAACAAAAACAAGAACAAAAACGAAAACAAAACCCAGATCGAAGCCCAGTCCGCCCACGACTACTTAGCCAGCCTTGAGCCCCAAGAGCGCCGCGAAGACGGCCTCCGCCTGCTCGAGATCTACCAGGAGGAAACCCAGACTGAAGGCCTCCTTTGGACAGGTGGGATGGTAGGCTTTGGCCACTATCACTACAAGTACGCCACCGGCCGCGAGGGCGACGCATTCATGACCGGCTTTGCCATGCGCAAGCCCAAGCTTTCCCTCTACCTCTACATCCCCGACGAGGGCCGCGACGAGTTCCTCAGCGCGCTCGGCAAGTGCACCGCCGGCGTTTCCTGCGTCTACACGAAGCGCCTCAAGGACATCAACGAGGACCGCCTCCGCCAGGCCATCCGCGACTCCCTCGAGTTCGTCAAGCAAATCTACCCCGACGGCTGGCACCTTTAGCCTCCCCATCCCTCGGCCAAAGCCGCCGCCACCACCCCCCACTCACACCCGCTAGAGCCAGCGTCGCTGCGGCTTTGGCCAAACCAAAAGGAGGACCACAAAAATGGGCAGAATCACTGTTTACGGCAAAAGCACCTTGAAAGTTCCGCACGACTTCATGACGCTCACTTTCGAAATCAAAGCCACCGGCAAAAGCCTCACGACGCTCAACCTCTTGACCGAGCACCAAGCTGAGGCCTTCCTTGCCGAACTCGACGCGCTTGGCATTCCGCCCACGGCTGTTCAGGCGCACGGCACGACCATCAGCAAACGCTGGGTGCGCGACAACACCGAGGAACTTGAGCAAACGCGCACCTTTGCGCTCGAGCAGCCTCTGAATCTCGCGCTCATGAACCGTATCTCCTCTGCGTTTTCGAAGACGGTCCGCGACGGCTCCTTTCATCACCATTTTGAAGTCCGAAACCGCGCCACAGTCCAAAGCACCCTAATCACCCAAGCCGTCGCGGACGCCCGGCGCCAGGCCACCCTCATCGCCAGTGGCCTTGGCCAACCCCTTGGCGCCGCCCTGCGGGTAGAGCTCTCTTCTAGTAGCTTCGACGACGAGCTCCACCCGCGCTACGACACCTCCTTCAGCGCCCCTCTCCTCGCCAAAGGCGCCCCCAACCCAACGGAACTCGCCGACCAAACAACCCCCTCCGAAACCCAATTCGACCTCGAAGTCAAAGTCATCTGGAACCTCGGCGAAACTACGGATGAACCGGTCAGCGAAACCGCAGGCGTCACTGCAGGCGTCACTACCGGCGAGACCGCCAGCGATATTTAGGGTCTGCTGAATAATCCAGGTCTTTGATTTTCACTGAACTTAAGCGAG
>CAZCLL010000051.1:13852-15617 GCA_964499555.1 uncultured Fastidiosipila sp. | reverse complement strand
GATTATCTCAAGAGATCACTAGCTCGGGAAGACGGGGCTAGATTTGACGCTTACGAATCATTAATGGGAATCATTCTTCTTGCTCTCCAAAATTTCATAAAAACTGAGTTAGCGTAGACAGTAAGATGCGGAAGCGAGATAGATAACTAGTTAATGTGGTCGAGATTTGTCGTTATCCATACAAAACATATTACAAAAACTAAGGTTTTTGCATTATCACTTCGTAAACAAGTTCCTGCTCGGACAGATTTTGGGGTATTTTCAAGGAAATGCACTAACAGATAATAAGCTGTGCATGGATACCGACAGATCCTGACCAATGTGACATATTATACAAATGCATGGGTTGGGATTTTTCATTAGGAATTGCAGTTTAGATGGAAATGATGAGTTAAATTTGAAAGGCAAGAAGCATTTCATAGTATTTGGGCTTTTGTTAATCTGGATTTAACTTACCAGAACGGAAATCTAACATTAATCTGATAATCTGATACTTAATATTCAAGCAGAGAGTGCATAATGGACGTTAGGACGGTGTAAGACCAAAATCCTAACGCCAGGAAGCGATCCAATAAGCCCAAAAAGCAAGAACCCAAATGTCCCAAAGTCATAAAGCCCAAAAAGCCAGAAAGTCAGAAAGTCAGTAGGTGAAGAGAGTAAATGAAGATTGTTGTGATTACGGGAACAGAATACAAAGGGGTAACCTACAGGCTGAAGGAGATTTTTCTGGAGGCTTTTCGAAATGGTGTCGGCACAGAGATTGGAGCCGGCACAGAGAATGTTGTCGGCACAGGTAATGGAGCCGACACAGGTAGTAGAATCGGCACAGATAATCGTGCCGGAACATATAGTGGAAGCGCCAACGAAATTCAAGAGTATGTTTTGCCGAAGGATGGGCCGGAATATTGTACGGGGTGCAAGGTTTGTTTCAACGTTAGCGAGATGAAGTGTCCGCATGCTAAGAAGGTGATACCCATTTGGGAGGCGATGCTTGGGGCGGATTTGTTAGTGTTTTGTTATCCGGTTTATGTGATGCGAGCGCCGGGGCAAATGAAGGCGCTGCTTGATCATTTTGGTTGCCATTGGATGGTGCACAGGCCAGATTCGCGAATGTTTCGTAAGCGCGCCGTGATCATTACGCAAAGTATTGGGGCTCCGAACGGCGCGGCTCAGAAGGATGTGATGACGAGTCTGAACTGGCTGGGCGTGTCGAAGGTGGAGGGCTGTGGCTTTGGCCTGATGGAGGGGGTGGAGTGGGAGAAACTTACTCCGAAAAGGCGCGCGAAAATGGAGGCGAAAGTGCGAAAGCTCGCGGCGAAGTATGCGCGAGTGGAGCCGGTGAGCATGAGTTTGCGGGTGCGGGCGTTTTTTGCGGTTTCGCGGGCGATGCACCGGCGGACGCTGAAACGGACGCTGAAGCGGACGCTGGAGCTGGCGCCGGAGCTGGCGGCGACGCCTTCGGCCGATGATCAGCATTGGTTGGATCAGGGGTGGAGTACAAAGTAGGAGGGGTATGATATGGCGGAGCGACCGAGGCGGAAGCGCACGATTTTGCTTGTGGTCCTGGCGCTGATCCTCGCGCTGGGCGTGGGATTTGTATCTTATTACCTGTATATTGTATCCTGTGTCTATGAAAACAATTCAAATGCCATACAGCGAACTGTCCCGCGCGCTTGGGCTAGAATATGATGTCTATCTCAAACGCGAAGATCAGCATAAGTATGGTTCACACAAAGGAAGATCTCTTCCTGTTATGATCAAAAAA
>CAZCLL010000051.1:0-13842 GCA_964499555.1 uncultured Fastidiosipila sp. | reverse complement strand
GTATGGGCGGCAGCAGATGGAGCGCTTAAAGACGCTGAGTTTTGAGGAGATGCTGGCGTACACGTCGGAGGGGCAGGCGGAGGCGCGCATTACGGTGGGGATTTTCCGGGCTGGCGCGCGGGGTGAACAGACCCAGATTGCGGTGTATGGCGAGGGGGGCCGGGCGCTGCCGCTTGAGGAGCATGTGTACGAGATCGGGTCGCTGACGAAGACGTTTACGGCGGCGCTGATCAGCCGGGCGATTGGTGAGGGGCGGATTGGGCTCGACGAGCCGCTGAGTGCGTATTTGCCGCTCAGCGCTGCGGGTGATGCGGCGTACCCCACGATTCGCCAGGTTCTGAGTCACACGGCTGGCTATAAGGAGCATTATCTGGAGATGCCGATGGTTTCGGCTTTTTTTCGGGGAGGCAACCCGTTTGCGGGGGTTACGAGGGAGATGGTTTTGGCCAAAGCCGCCGACCTCCACATTCCTACGAAGACGCCAGCGTTTCTGTATTCGAATTTTGGTTATGGGGTGTTGGGCTTGGTGCTGGAGGCGGTGTATCAAGAAAGGTATAAGGTGCTGGTGAATCGTTTTGTGGCGGAGGATTTGGGGCTTGAGGCGACGTATTTGGCGGATGATTCGGGGGATTTGGCTGGGTATTGGCATTGGGATGAGGGAGATGCCTATGCGCCGGCGGGGGCTTTGTATTCGACAATTGAGGATATGTTGCGTTATGTGAGCTTGCAGATGGATGGGGCTGGCCCAGCGTATTTGAAGGCGGGCCAGACGAGGCTTGCCGACATCGATGGTGGCTCCGAAAGCTACCGACAACTCAACATCCACATGGATGGGGTGGCGTTTGCTTGGATGCTTGATGAGGAGAATGGGCTGGTTTGGCACAATGGCGGGACGACGAATTTCAATGCGTATTTGGGTTTTTCACCGGAAAAGCAGATTGGGGTGGTGGTCTTGGCGAATTTGCCACCGGGTCATCGGATCCCGGCTACGGTGTTGGGTGTGAAGCTGCTGACAAGTTTGGAGTAGGTGTTAGGCGGCTTTGGCCGGAAGTGTTGGGAAAGTGTAAGGCCTCGGGATTTGCGGGTATAATGGAGGGAATCGAGTGGCCGTTTGGCGGCTAGAAAGAGACGTAACATGCAAGTTCCCACAGCAGAGAGGATGGCTCCGGCGCGGAAGCCGGAGTGGCTTCGGCAGAAGATTCGGATGAATCCGGAGACGCGCGAGATGATTCAGCTCTTGCGGCGTTTTCAGCTGAATTCGGTTTGTGAAGAGGCGAAGTGTCCGAATCGCTCGGAGTGTTTTGAGCGGAAGACGGCGACGTTTATGATTTTGGGGGCGAATTGTACGAGAAATTGTACGTTCTGTACGGTGACGAAGGGGGAGGTCGGTGCGCCGGATCCTCTGGAGCCGAAACATGTTGCGGAGGCGGTTTCGGAGCTTGGTTTGCAGCATGTTGTGATTACTTCGGTGACTAGGGATGATTTGCTGGATGGTGGGGCGTCCCATTTTGCAAAGGTGATTCGTGCGATTCAATCAAAGACGGCAGGAGCTGTCCCTATTATTGAGGTGTTAATCCCGGATTTTCAGGGGGATGAGGGGGCTTTGGCGCAGGTGATTGAGGCGCGGCCAGCGATAATTAATCATAATGTGGAGACGGTGCCGCGCCTTTACAGTGAGGTCAGGCAGCAGGCGGAGTTTGCGAGGTCTTTGGCCTTGATTTCGCGGGTCAAGGCTGCAGCTCCGGATATTTTTACGAAGTCAGGCATGATGTTGGGGCTGGGCGAGACGCACGAGGAAGTGCTTGAGGCGCTCGAGGCCCTTCGCAAGGTGGGCTGTGACATGTTGACCTTGGGCCAGTATCTGGCTCCGAGCGCGGCGCATCACCCGGTGGTTTCGTACATCACGCAGGAGGAGTTTGCGCAGTATGAGCGCGAGGCGCGGGCGATGGGCTATCTCATGGTGTCGGCGGGGCCTTTGGTCCGGAGTTCGTATATGGCGAAGGAGACCTTCAGCCAGATTCGTCCGACCGGCGAGGCTGGCGAAGCCAGCTTTTCCGGCCAAGAGGAGAATACTCCGGTATGATCTACCTGGAATTTGACGAAATGGATCCGGGCTTTTGTTTCGGCTTGGAAGAGATGCTGGTGGAGGACTTAGCGGCGGCGGCGACATCGGATGACGAAGTTGCTGATGGTAGCGCCGCCGATGAGACTTATTTTCTGCTCTGGCACACGGTGCCTACCTTGATGCTGGGCAGGTTTCAGAGTCCGCAGGTGGAGATGGATTTGGCCTATGCGGCCGCGCAGGGGATCCACCTCGTCAGGCGGCCCAGTGGTGGCGGCACGATTTACACGGATCCCGGCAGTTGGCAGTTTAGTTACATCCGGCGCGCGGCCCAGGGCAAGAAAGAGATTGACTTTGCGCCTTTTGTGGAGCCGATCCAGGCCGCTCTGCGAGACTTGGGCTTTCCGGTTGGCCAAAGCGGCCGCAACGACCTTTTGGCGGATGGCCGGAAGTGCAGCGGGAATGCGCAGTATTTCTCGAAGGGTTTTCAAGTTCATCATGGCAGCATTTTGTTTGATACCAATATCGAACAGATGGTGCGAAGCTTGACGGTAGACGAGGAAAAGTATCGGACAAAAGGCATCGAATCGGTCCGCCAACGGGTGGTAAACCTTCGTGACTACAGACCCGATCTGGATACGTTGCAGTTTCGGGATCTGCTTTTGGAGAAGATTTTGGCCAATGCAGCAAGCGCGGCTGGTGAACCGGTCCAGAAGCGCGCCCTCATAGCAAAGGAAGAGGCGCGCATCCGTCGGGATTTGGCGCCGCGCTTCGGCTCGCATGAGTGGGTTTTTGGCAAGGCGCCCGCCTATGATTTCCGGAAGAAAACGAAGTTGGGCGGGGGCCTTGTGGACGTAAGCTTGACCGTGAAGCAGGACAAGATTTCGGCTATCAGCATTTTGGGCGATTTCTTTTTTGCTGGAGCGCTAGAGGATGTAGAAGCGAAACTCGTAAACGTGGACTATACAAAAGAGGCGGTACGGGCGGCTTTGGCCGGAGTAAACGTGTACTTAATTGAGGAAGAAGAATTTGTGGATTGCTTCTTCTGAGGAGGGGGATATATGCTAAGAATTGAACATTTGTCGAAGAATTATGGGGCGAAAGTCGCCGTGGACGACCTGAACTTGCACATCCGGAAGGGCGAGATTTACGGCTTCATTGGGCACAATGGGGCGGGGAAAACTACCACCATTAAGGCGTGCGCGGGGATTATGGGTTTTGATTCTGGCGAGATTTTGGTCGATGGTATCCGCATCAAGGAGAACCCGCTGGCGGCGAAACGGCTGATGGCCTACCTGCCGGATAATCCGGATCTGTACGAGTTTTACACGGGGATTAAGTACCTGAATTTTATCGCCGATATTTACGGGGTGTCGAAGGAGGAGCGGGAGAAAAAGATTCGCTACTATGCGGATTTGTTTGAGCTGACCGCCGATTTGGGGCAGCTGATTTCAGCCTATTCGCACGGCATGAAGCAGAAGCTGGCGGTGATTTCGGCCCTCATTCATTCGCCGAAACTGATCATGATGGATGAGCCGTTTACGGGGCTGGACCCGAAGGCATCGTTCATTTTGAAGCAGATTATGCGCGAAATTTGTGACCAGGGCGGGGCGATTTTCTTCTCGACGCATGTGCTTGAGGTTGCGGAGAAACTCTGCGACCAGGTAGCGATCATCCGCAATGGCAAGCTGGTTGTGTCCGGCACTATGGAGCAGGTCAAGGGGAATGAAACCTTGGAGGAAGTGTTCCTGGAGCTGGAGGATGACGGGTTCGCGGGCGGATTCGGCGGCAGTAACGCCGACGGCGACGGTGGCGGGTTCGGCGGTGCGGCGAACAGCGACGGCCCCACTGCGAACAGCAGCCCCGACACCCCCGACAGCCCCACCCAAAGTGGAGGGAACCGCCATGCTTAGAGCCCTCGTCAAAGCCCGATTTGCCGGCCTCTTTGGCCAAATGTTCCGCTCGCGCCGAGGCCTGCAGAATCGAAGTCCCTTCAAGATGCTCCTGATCGTCTTGGCTGTCATTTACGTGTTCATTAGCCTAGGCTTCTCGATCGGCATGATGTTCAAGCCGCTGCTGGAGCCCCTGCACGCCGTCGGCCTCGATTGGCTGTACTTTGCCTTGATGGCGGTGATGGCTTTTGGGATCATGTTTGTGTCGACGCTTTTTATGACGCAGTCGCAACTTTATGAGGCGACCGACAACGAACTCCTGCTCGCGATGCCCATCCCGCCGCAGTTGATTCTGATTTCGAGGCTGCTGATGCTCCTTGCGATGAACCTTGTTTTTGAACTTCTCGTGGTGATTCCGGCAGTGGTGGTCTATTGGGATCTGGCGCCGCTGAGCCTGCCATCCCTCCTGATTCTCATTCTGGCGGCGCTCTTTCTCCCGCTCCTAAGTCTCGCCTTGTCTAGCCTGGTCGGTTGGCTTCTGGCGACGATTTCGGCTCGGGTGCAACGCAAATCCCTGATCACGACAGTCTTCAGTATCGCCTTCTTAGTCCTCTATTTCTGGGGCTTCGCCAAGGTCCAAGATTACCTGGAATACCTAATTACGCACGGCACCGAGGTGGGCGAAGCGATCCGCCGTGCCATCTATCCCGCTTACCTTTTCGGCACGGCGGTTGCTGGCGAGAACTGGCTGAATTTGCTGCTTTTTGCGGTGCTTTCCGTTGCAGTGATGGGTGCCTTGTATCTCCTTCTCGCAGCGAATTTCCGCAAGATCGTCTCGACAAAAGCCGGCTCCCCCAAACGCAAATACCGTGAACGTCCATTGAAAGTCACTGGCCCTTGGCTCGCCCTAGTTCGCAAGGAAATCACCTACTTTTTCGGCAAGCCCATGTACATCCTAAACGCCTCTCTGGGGGCGATTTTCTCGCTCCTCTTGCCCTTCGTAATACTCTTCCAACCCGACCTTCTCACAAGTCTCGCCGGTCTCGAAGCCATCGGTCTGGACGGCTTCCTCGCCCCGCTCCTCCTCGTCATCCTCAGCTTCCTCGCGGTCACCAACATCGTCTCCGCCCCCTCCATTTCGCTGGAAGGGAAGAAGCTCTGGATCCTCCAGTCCAGTCCCATCCGTGGCGGAGATGTCCTCTTGGCCAAAGCCGCCGCCCACCTCCTCCTCTGCGCCTTACCCAGCCTTTTCGCCGGGGTTCTCCTGTTGTTTACTGTGAAAATGGATGCTGTGATGGCTGTGCTGCTGCTCGTGACGCCTTTTGTCATGAATCTTTTCCAAGCCCTTTTCGGCGTCACGGTCAACCTTCATTTCCCCAAATTTGATTGGATCAACGAAACCGTCGCCATCAAACAAAGCCTCAGCACCTTCGTCGTCATGCTAGGCGGCATGGCCATTGTCACCGCCGCCCTCTTGCTCTATATTTATGCTCTCGCTGATATAGTAAGCATCACGCTCTACATTGGCCTTTTCACCATCCTCATGGCGGCCATCTGCGTCGCGTTCTTCTTGTATCTCCGCACCAAAGGCAGCGACCGCTTCGCCAGCCTCGCCCCCTAGCGTTTGCCGGCGCAGAAGTACGAAATTAAACTTCTGCGCCAGCTACAGCCACCCGCGCAGAAGTACGAAAATGAACTTCTGCGCCAGCTACAGCCACCCGCGCAGAAGTACGAAAATAAACTTCTGCGCTAGGCACGCTGCCTTATTTCTCCGTCAAATACGCTGTCAAAATCGTTAGGTAAGAACTCATTACGCCCGAATCCGCAGCCTCACTGATGTAAACCTCCTCGAAAATCAAGGTCATTTGTATCTCCGGTGTCTCAAGCGTCCAGGTCATATCCTGAAGCGTCGGCGGCGCAAACGTCTGCGCGCCCAGCGGGAACTTCAGCAGAATTTCGTCAAGGAATTCCTGGGCATCTCTGTTCAAAATTTCCCGCCCATCAAGCGAAACCGTCAAGGCAGGCGTACCGGCCGGCCCCGGATCCTGCCAACGAATCACATAGCGGCCATTGTCGCCCTCCAGCTCAAACCCATTCGGGCTCGCCTTAAACGGCAACAGCGCCGCCAGCTCCCATTGGTAGCCCGAAACATCGATCACATTCGTGTTGAGGCGGAGCTGTGTGAACCGATCCTTTTGGCCGGGATCCACCTCACCCGAGTACACCGGCGCAAACCCAAAAATCCGCTCGAACGAACCGCGGCGAAGGGCGTCTTTGGCCAGCCACGAAGGCCCGTCATTGTCCTGGTAAATCAGGAAATCCACCGCATTCGTGATCCCCTCTCGGGTGGCCAAAGCCGGCGTCCCCACCGCTGGCACAATCTCCAGGCTCGCCCCACCATCGGGGCTCTCCAACATGTTCTCTTGGCGGAGCAGCTTCTCCAGCCGCCCCACTTGCTGATTGTACGGTAGCTGGTGGAAGCCGATGACCGGCATGACGGCCAAAGCCGCCAGCAGCGACACCACATAAACAATCGGGCGGTGTGCTTGATTCTGCCTGATCAGCAAGAGGATTGCCGAACAAAAAGTGATGAACCAAGTCACGATGAAGAGATATTCTTCCATCTGCAAACCATGATCCAACAAGGAAATCACAAGAGCCCACGCTTCAAAAAGCAAGATCACCAAGACCGCTAAGGGGAATATGCGGAGATAAAGTTTCGCTGGAGCCGACTCTCCATGCGTCACCAAAATGTGCAACACCAGCCCGCCAACCGCATAGGAAGTGGCAATGCCATACAAGTTGAGGAAGGGAATATCAACACCCAGTAGCACCGTCCTTCCGGCCCATAGAATCAAGACCACCGTCAGCGCCAGAAAGATTGGCACCAAAATATACTCAAAGAGGATGGTGACGAAGCGGGTTTGCTTTTGGGCAATGTCTCGCTGGGGATCTTCAGCTCCTTTGCGGAAATCCGGAAAATAGCCAATGAAAATCGCAAAGGCAAAGAAAGCACTTAGCGCGCCCAAATAGCCCAAAATCTTAAAAGAAAGTTCCTGATAAAGCAGGGCGCGCACCGCCCCAAAAATGGCCGCTGCGCCACCAAACACCACCAAGCCATACACGAGGGCAATAAAGAAAGCTTTCAGCGCCATGAAAGAAGCGGATGCAAAGTCGTTGTGGGTTTCTGTCTGGGTTTCGTTTTCGGCTGCAATAAGCAAGAAAGCCAAAAAGCAAATCAGCATGAAGACGCCCGCTCTTGCGCCGGCAATTGCCGACAGGTAGATCCTGGCATTCGGATCTCCAGGAACACTTTGCCAGGTGCTTTGTCCCCCAAAATAGAGGAGCAGGAAAGCCCCTAGCGTCACGAATAGCCCTAGCAAATTACTCGTTAGGAAGGCGCGAGGGGTGTTGAGGCGGCTTTGGCCAAAGCTAATCGCAGCCAAACTAAAGACGGCTCCCACCGCCAAAGCCAGCTGCAAAGCATTCAGCGCGAATTGAAGGGGCTCGCCGCTGTAGCCCTCCATGGCGATTTTGGCGATGGCGATGAGGGTGAAAAGGGCGGCGTTCGCCATGACCATAGGAAGGGATCGGAAAGCGCGGCCGGGTAGCTGGATAAATTCCCCGCCTTTTTCGATATGGCGCAGCGGGAGATATCGACGGTGAGCCCCATTGTGAAAAGGGCGGCGGTCGCCATGACCATAGGAAAGGTGCGGAAAGTCTTACCTGAACTCCGCAGAATCCTTGTGCTTGTGTCTCGAAATGTGCCCATGGAAGTCACCTCCTGGGTTACTACTGGTTGCGGGGTGGGGGTGAGGGTGGGGACTGATGCTGGTCAGAGGTTTCGTTTGCCTTATCCCACCACGCCTTGCCTAGCTCCATCTTACACGCATTAGGTGGAGGACATTGAGCCGTATCGCCTATTTGGGAAGAGGATTTTATCACGTTGCTACCACCTGAAGCAGCGTATGATACAGCTAAATTAGGAGTTGAGTGACCCAAACCGTAAAGCCCACCACGACTATCGTGTTGATTTTTGATTAAATCCGGGATTGTTAGCACCATATCCACTACGCAACATATTACCCTAGACAAAACTCGTAGCAGCAAACGTTTAACATGTTATAAAAGCCTGATTTCCCAAGAAAAAGCAGAAAAATGTCTTGGCAGACGTTTTTTTAATTCGTTTCCTGCTTTACCACATCTGGATCATCAGAAAACTCGTTGCTGACATTGATTACGACGAGTTTTGTCCACTTTAATATGTTGTATAATAATTTAGCCATCTTGTTGCTGAAATTACGAAATCTCTCAAGGCTTAATTGTCTTGGATGACGCATTTCTAACCCCAAAAATCAAATATCATCCAGAATCAATTGGATCATCAAGGGTGAGTATGACGTTTAGCGATAATGCAGTAAGAAAAGGTACCAATTGCCGGGAAACTTAGCATATAATAATAGAAACAACTTATCGATTCGAGCAACGGATACCCAACACGCCCCACGCACCCAGGAATGGAGGACAAGATGGATCAGCAGAGCAAACAGAACCCAACAAACGACAACCCAACAACCGAGAACCCAACAACCAACAACCCAACAAGCGAAACCAAACAAGCCCAACCCATCACCTACTACAAAAACCAAGACGGACCCGTCATTGGCGTCAGTTCCAAGCCAGTCATTGAAAAAGATGGCGCCATCTATAAAGATCTAGTAGGCGACGGAGTTTGGCGCGACTACTATGATTGGCACAAAACGCCGGTCGAGAGGGCTGAGGCGCTTGTAAAGGATTTGGCACCGGAAGAGAAAATTGGTTTGATCTTCATTGGTGATAAGCGCATGGGCATTTATCAAGAAGACAAAACGAAGGTCGATGCGACTGGGCTTTTGGATGAAGAAGATAAGATTGGGGAATCGATCTTTACAGCCGATAAGGTCTTTGGCACCACGAAGACCATCAAAGAGCTGAAGGCCAGACACTTCATCTTCCGACAGAATCCCGCACCCGATGATATGGCCGAATGGATCAATCAGCTGAATATTGTCGCCGAAGAAACCGAACACGCCATACCAGTTTTGCTGGCATCCAACTCCAGAAATGAAGTTGGGGAGCTGGTCTTTGGGATGAATGATGCCGGTGGCGTTTTCCCCTCGTGGCCGGGAACTTTGGGCATTGCAGCTGCATTCAAAGGCGTAGAGGCCACGGAAGGCAGCGAAAAAGCCCTCGAAATCATCGACGATTTCGCCCTTGCCATCAAAAAAGATTGGAACGCCACCGGGCTCCGCAAAGGCTACATGTACATGGCAGATACCGTGACCGATCCCAGATGGCAAAGAAGTTATGGAACCTTTGGCGAGGATCCCGCCCTGATTACGGAGATCTTCGAGCACCTTGTCCCGAAAGTCCAAGGCTCAGAAGACGGTGTGACCACCGATGGTGTCGCCCTGACAGTGAAGCATTTCCCGGGCGGCGGAGCCAGAGAAAATGGTTTTGATCCGCATTATGTGCAGGGACAATGGAATGTCTATGAAACCGAGGGCAGTTTGCAGAAGTATCATCTGCCGACCTTTGAGCCGGCCGTGAAATACAATGCCGCCTCGATCATGCCTTACTACTCGAAGCCCTACGAAGAGAAATCCGCTGCCCAGCTCGATTACAACGGCGAGAAGATTCCGTTTGAGCCACTGGGTTTTGCTTACAACAATTACTTCATCCAGGAGATCCTCTACAAGCAGATGGGCTACAAGGGTTACATCAATTCCGATTCGGGGATCATTTCCAAGATGGGTTGGGGTGTCGAAGAACTCGATGGGCCGGAGCGGATTGGCTTGGCTTTGTGGAATGGCGTAGCCCTGATTTCGGGGTCTTTGGCCATCGATGAAGGCCTCGAGTCCTACCGTCGTGGCAAAGAAGGGTACTATGATACGCATCCTGTGCCCGAGAAGTACACCGTAAATCAAATCACCTTGACCGACGAGAATCTCGATCGGGCGGTGATAGCCACACTCGCGGAGATGTTCCAACTCGGCTTGTTCGAGAACCCCTACCGTGAGGCGGCTTTGGCCAAAGCCACCGTCAGCCAAGCCTTGTACTGGGAAAAGGCGTCCAAGGTGCACCGTCAGTCCGTGGTGCTCCTGAAGAATCGCGGGGCGCTGCCGCTCACCGCAGAAAAGACCAGCGGGAAACTAATTTACGCTGAGTACTTCCGCAAGGATCCGGAGGTTGCGGCGAAGGAGACGGCCCACCTGCGCGAGGTGCTAGCGAAACGGCCGAGCCTCAACTTGACGGAGAAGTTTGAGGAGGCGGATTTTGCGATTTTGTTTGTGGATCCGCAGTCCGGGAACTACTTTACGGCGACCGAGGGCTACCTAGAGCTCGACATTTGTGAGAATAAAACGGTCCACAAAGTCGACGATCTGGGGCGGCCCGCTGCCGAGACCTATGAGGAGACGACGCTGGCCGATGTTGCGAAAATTCGCGAAATTGCGGAGGCGGTCCGGGCCAATGGCGGGCAGGTGGTCACCGATGTGAACTTCAGTTTGGCGTGGATGTTGGGGAATGTGGAGCCTTCGGCGGATGCTTTGTTGGCCTCGTTTTTCACGTATCAAGAGGCGGTTTTGGATGTGATTTTCGGTGACTTTGCCCCGACTGTGCGCTTGCCGATCACCCTGCCAAAGGACGACACAGTGCTTGCGGTCGACGAAAACGGCCACTGCGTTTCCCGCAATGATGTCCCGGGCTACGATAAAGACCTCTATATGCCAGCCTCCATGAAAGACGAAAACGGCAAGGCCTACGCCTACCGCGACAGTGAAGGTAACTACTACGAGCTAAACTTTGGCTTGGGGTATTGAGGCCTGTGGACTGAACTTGGGGTATTATGGCCTGTGGACTGAAAATGTAAGGCACATGAGCCAGAATGATTGCTAGATTAATTGGCAGCCCGACTTCGCTTCGGGCTGTCACTGTCTTTGCTGGCTGTGGCTGGCTTTGTCGAAGAGTATGGAGGATGGTATGGACATTTTTGCAGACTACATCGAGGGGATTCAAGCCCCAGACCAACGCGAGAAATTTGCCGAGCTAATCGCTTGGGTGAGGGAGACTTTTCCTACACTGGAGGAGCGGATCGCGTGGGGGATGCCAACGTTTACAGACCATGGCACCTTTATTATTTCATTTAATGTGACGAAGAAGGCTTTGGCCTTTTCGCCGGAGGGGCGTGGCATTCAGCAGTTTGCTATGCGCATGAGCGAAGCAGGGTGGAAGCCTCTGACAATGAAGGTCAATATTCCCTGGTCTTTGCCAATCGATTATAATTTGTTGGCCGAGGTGATTTCGTTTAACGTGGAAGACAAACGAGACGTCAGCACCTATTGGCGACCTGCAGAAAAGGCAGAAGGGGAGAGCAAGTAATGGAAAAGACCATTTTATCAAGCGAGCAAATTCAGGACCTGATTGCCCGAGCCATTGAGGCAAGGGAGAAAGCCTATTCGCCCTATTCGTCCTTTCAAGTTGGGAGCGCCATCCTCGCCGAAAGCGGCAAAATCTACACCGGCGCCAACATCGAAAATGCTTCGTCCGGCGCCACAATCTGCGCCGAGCGCTCTGCCGCAACGCATGCTGCCTCCGAAGGAGAGCGCAAATTTTTGGCAGTTGCCATTGTCGGCTGGAAGAAGGACGCCACGCTTGAGGAACGCGATCTGGCCTATCCATGTGGGATTTGTCGCCAGTTCCTCAACGAGTTTTCGGAGCCAGATCTACCCATTTACATCGCTCGAACCACGGACGATTACTTCGCTACCACGCTGGGGGACTTGTTGCCCTGCAGCTTTGGCCCAGAACACTTGGCCTAGAAAATTTGCCTGAAGAACGTCGGATAAAGGAGAATAAAGTATGGAATATAACTTCGATGAAATCATTGACCGCAGCGGCACCTACGCAGTGAAATTGGAGGCGATGCCGGCGGGGAACGAGCCAGACGCCTTGTCTGTGTGGGTGGCCGATATGGATTTTGCGTGCGCCGAGCCAATTCTGAAGGCTTTGCATGAGCGGATTGATCGCCGCATTTTCGGCTACACGCAGTACAACAATTCAGACCTGAAAGATGCGGTTTGCTCGTGGTTTCGTCGCCGTTACGACTGGGAAGTCCCGGCCGAGCACATTGTGTTCAGCCCCGGAATTGTGCCGGCGCTGGCGTTTTTGCTTTTGGCCCTCACCGAGGAGGGCGACGGGGTCATCATACAGCGGCCGGTATACTATCCATTCACGAAGAAGATTGAAAGCAACGGGCGTCGCCTCGTGAACAGCCCCCTGGTGAATCGGGATGGCCATTACGAGATGGATTTTGCGGATCTTGAGGAGAAGTTCGCCCGCCCCGATGTCAAGGGCATGATTCTCTGCTCCCCCCACAATCCGGTGGGCCGCGTCTGGACCCCCGACGAGCTCGCCCAGCTCCTCGCGATTGCCAAGCGCTACCAAAAGTGGATCATCTCCGACGAAATCCACATGGACCTCACCCGCATCGGCGTCACGCATACGCCGCTAGCGAAGCTGGCTGCTGCTACTGCCTCCGACGCCTCCGACTCTGACGCCGAAAAACTCATCATCACTTGCACCGCCCCTTCGAAGACATTCAACCTGGCCGGAATGCAGCTCTCCAACATCGTCATTCCGGACGACGCCATCCGCGCCAAGTTCACGAGCATTGTCGAGGACCAGCTTTCGGTCGGGATGGCGAGTCCTTTCGGCCTGGCCGCCACCATCGCCGCCTACAACGAGAGCGAGGCCTGGCTCGACCAGCTCCGCGCCTACCTCGACGGCAACTTCCAGCTCGTCTACGACTTCCTTGCCCGTGAGCTTCCTTTGGCCAAAGCCACCGTCACCCAAGGGACCTACCTCGCTTGGATTGATCTCCGTGCCTATGGTTTGTCCGCCGCTGAATTGGAGCGCGTGATGCAAAAAGAAGCAAAAATCGCCTTCGACGAAGGCTATATTTTCGGTGAGGAAGGCGCGGGCTTCGAACGCATCAATGTCGCCACGCCCCGCGCCAATGTCGAAGAAGTCTTGCGCCGCATGAAATCTGCACTAGATAAGGTGCAGGGTCTATAATCTGATAACCGCTGAAAACCCTATATGCAGTAGAGGCTTGCACCGAATCATGTATTGTCTTCGGTGCAAGCCTCTTTTCGGTATGAGTTCTGCTTCTTCGTTTAGTCCATCGGATAGTAAATCTCAGCAGCAATCTTGTCCGCCTTTTCTTTATCACGAAGTCTTTCAATGAGCTTCAAAGCAAAAGGAATCGATGAGCCCAAAGCCTGACCTGTCACCAGCCAATCATCCTCGACAATTCGTTCCTCAACATAGCGAACCCCTTCGCCAAGCCGATCCTTCCAGCTGGGATAAATCGTCGCTTCTTTCCCATCCAAAATCCCTAAGCGCCCCAAAACCGAAGGCCCCGCACAGATTGCCGCGAGCTCACCTTTGGCCTCCCGAAACTGTACAAGAATCTTCGAAAGCCTCTCGTTTTCTTTGAAACGCTCAACACCAACGCCGCCACCCGGTATAACCAAAAGCTTCTCATTACTCAGCGCAAAGTCCGCAATCCTGGTATCACAAGTAATGCGTATCTGATGGGAACTCACGATTTCTTGACTCTCTTCAATCGAGACCATCTGGATCTCAATCCCTGCTCTACGCAAAAGATCGACGACGATCAGTGCCTCACATTCTTCGGTTCCATTTGCGATAAAAATTGCTGTTTCCGCCATAATCTTTCTCCTTTTGTGTATGCTTGCTTTTGCATTGTGCTGAGTTGAGTTGTGCTGTCTTGTCTTGTCTTGTCTTGTCTTGTCTTGTCTTGTCTTGTCTTGTCTTGTCTTGTCT
>CAZCLL010000050.1:14052-16028 GCA_964499555.1 uncultured Fastidiosipila sp. | reverse complement strand
GACGACTAAGGCTTGGCTGATCTGGTTCGCGGCGAGTGCGAGCAGGAGGGCTCGACTTGCGTTGAGGTTTCGGTCGCGGCAGGTGAGGTGGGGGAGGGCTGGAAGTGCGAAGTGATCTTGGATTTTGGCTGCCATCAAGGCGCTGTCCAGGCGGACCCGGCCTACGGGGCTATCCGCGATCGTGAGGAGGTCTGCGCCGGCTGCTTTTAGCTCATCCACGCCGCGGTAATAGCGGGCGATTTTGGCTTCGGTCGCCTCTTGGGGTGTGTCGAATTCGACGGCGATGACTTTCTCACCGGCGAGGAGCCGCTGATACCAGGATTCGCCGTTTGCCGATGGTTTCGGTATTTCCGACTGTATGCTTGTCGCTACCTGTGGTTTCGGTCCGGGTGTACTTTTCGTGGCCAAAGCCGCCAGTTCCCGAATATCTTGTGGGTTGGTCCCGCAGCAGCCACCGATTTCCCTTAGGCCAGAGCGGATGGCGGGTTCGAAACAGGAGGCGAAATAGATCGCATCGGAGGCGTTTCTGCCACGGCCCAGATCTCGTTCGGGTTGGCCGGAGTTGGGGGAGAGAAATTGCAGTTTAGGGAAACTTGCGTATTGCAAGTACAGACGCACGAGGTGAGTGGGTCCTAGATCACAATTGAAACCGCTGATGCGGATGGCGGGGTGTTCTTCGGCTTGCCGTAAGAGATCACGAACCTTATGGCCAGACTTGGTGTAGCCGGTCTGGTTTATGGTGAAGCTCACGGTGATTTTCGCAGCGGGTTTCTGCTTATGGATCAAGTCTAGGGCACCTAGGATGTCCGAGAGATTATCAAAAGTTTCAAAGAGGAATTCGTCGGCACCTTGATCTAGAAGCGCTTGGGCCAGGCTCTGATATTCTTGGAGAATGACGGCTTCTAGTTCGACCGAACCGCTTAAGGGGTGGGGGCCGATGTCGGCTACGATGCTGGCATTGTAGCTGGAGATGGCTTCGGAAGCGATCTGCCAGGCGGCTTGGACTTGCTTCTGAATGCTCGCTTCGCTTTGACCGGGCGCTGAAGGGAAGGCGGAGAAAGTGTTGGTTTTGATTCTTTGGGCACCGGCTTCCAGATAGTCGCGGTGAATTCGCAAGATTCGCTCAGGATAAATTAGGCTTACGTCCTCAATGAAGGATGGATCTTCTGGGTAGAGGGCGCGGTAATAGGTTCCGAGACTTCCATCGTATACGATCACGAGAAGACCTCCTTGGCTGCGTCGACACCGGCTACGGCGTCTGCACAATAGTAATCAGCGCCGATTTTCTTGGCGTAGTCGGCGGTGAGGACGGCGCCGCCACACATGATTTTACAATCCGGGATTTCCTGGTGGAGGAGGCGGATGCTCTCTTCCATGGCGGGCAAGGTTGAGGTCATGAGGGCGGAGAGGCCAACTAAACGTATCGTGTCTTCTAGAGCTCTAGCGAGGATGGTTTCGGGCGCGACATCTTTGCCCAGGTCAATGACTTTGAAGCCATAGTTTTCGAGCAGGGTTTTCGCAATATTCTTGCCGATGTCATGAATGTCGCCTTGGACGGTGGCAAGCAAGATGACGCCGGCTTCTTGGGAAGCACCGCCTCGTTTCTTGATCGCTTCACGTAAGGGGGAGAAGGCTCTCTCTGCGGCTTTGGCCGACTGAAGAAGTTGGGGTAAGAAGAAGGAGCCGGAGGCGAAACGTTTGCCGACGGTGTCGAGGGCGGGGACGAGCTCGACGTTGATGATGGCGAGGGCATCCTTGGTACGGAGGAGGTCCTTGGCACGCGTCTCGGCTTCCTTGTCGAGCCCTTGCAGGACGAGATCGTAGAGGGAGGTCTGGGAAGTGGGGGCGGCCTCCGTTTCGCTACTCTGCTTGGCGTGATAGGCGATGTAGTTTTGCTGTCCGGGATCTTGGTTGTGGAGGGCCATGTGGGTGAGGCGAATCTCGTGGTACGCCTGAATTTCGGGATTGATGATGGC
>CAZCLL010000050.1:289-14042 GCA_964499555.1 uncultured Fastidiosipila sp. | reverse complement strand
AAGCCGGCGGTCAGCGCTTGGGTATAGAACACCTGATTGAGTTGTTTGCGATTGGGGAGACCGAAAGAGATATTCGAGAGGCCGACGAGGACGGGGAGACCCAGCTTCTGCTTGATCTGGCGGATGGTTTCCAGCGTGACGGCTGCGCCTTCGGGCTCAGCGGAGGCGGTCATGACGAGCGCATCACAAATCAGGTCTTGGCGTTTGATGCCCAGACTTGTGGCTCTTACGATGAGCTTCTCTAGGACTTGGATGCGGCCTTCGGCTGTGGGCGGTATCCCGTTCTCGTCGATGGGGAGCAAAATGAGGGTGGCACCATACTTGTAGGCTAAGGGTAAAACCTTGGTCATTTCCTCTTCCTTAGCGTTACAAGAGTTAATCAAAGGCTTGCCGTTGACGTAGCGAAGGCCTTGTTCTAGGACGGCCGGCTTATTGGAGTCGAGCTGGATGGGGAGGGAAGAGACCGCCTGAACGGCTAAGACAGCAGTCTTCATGGCGGCAGCCTCATCGATGCCGGGGAGGCCGCAGTTGAGGTCTAGAAGATCGGCGCCGGCTTGTTCTTGTGAGGAAGCGGAAGCTTGGTAGGCGGAGTAGTCCTGTTCTTTGAGTGCTTCTCGAAGCTTCTTACGGCCGGTGGGGTTGAGGTTTTCGCCGACGAAAAGGGGTTTTCCACCAATTTCTACGGTCTTCACGGCGGAGCAAACCCGTGTGTGAGACTGGACTTCCGGCTGGGTCGGGCGTTTGCCTTGTACCGCTTGGTGAAGGGCTTGGATGAAGGAGGGATTGGTACCACAGCAGCCGCCAAGCAAGCGCAGCCCCTTGCTCAGGAGGGGTTCTACCGCGTGGACGAAATCCTCGGTCGTTAGGGTGTAGGTGCCCGTCACCGGATCCGGAAGGCCGGCATTGGGTTTGAAGAGGACGGGGAGCGTCGTCATGTCGAGAAGATGTTGCACAATGGGGGCTAAGTCTTCGGGGCCGGCGGAACAATTGAGACCCAAGATGTCGGCATGAAGGCTCTCGGCAAGCGTGGCGAAACTTTCCACATCCGTACCGCCAAAGGTTCGCCCGTCGGGTTCGAAACTCATACTAGCCACGACGGGCAGGTCAGAGTTTTCATAGGCGGCCAAGAGCGCAGCTTTGAGTTCGTAGAGATCGGTCATGGTTTCGAAGACGAGAAGATCGGCTCCATTTTCTTCGGCGAGACGAATTTGCCGGGCAAAGTCGTCATAGGCTTCATCGAAGCTTAGCTGACCAGAAGGTTCTAAGAGTTCACCCAAAGGACCGCAGGAGAAGGCGATGAGCGCATCGGGTTTGACCAGGTCACGAGCTTCTCTCGCAAGGGCTAGACCGGCCTGGATGAGTGCTTCGGAAGAAAGTCCGGTACCCGCTAACTTATGGCTCGAGAGACCGAATGTGTTCGTGTAGAGGATTTGGCTTCCGGCTTCCAGATAGGCCTCGTGGACCTGCCTGATGGTCTCTTTCTTGCTCAGATTCCAGGTCTCCGGTCTTTCGCCGGGTTTCAGCCCCAGGCCTTGTAAGACGGTACCCATAGCCCCATCGAGCAAGAGAAAGTCCCCTTGCTCAAGTAATGTTTTCAAGCGATGATTCTGTAAATCGTCCACAGTAGCCTCCTTTTTGGCGTAGCGCACAGCCTTCTCTTCTCTTGCAAATGGAACAGGGATCCGCTGCCCTAGCGGGTTTCTCTCTGCCCAGTCCCAGAAGGCAAGAGACGGATTTCAATGGGGTCATGAGGCCCCCTGGGCTCAGACTGAGCCCGATTTTTCTGCGGCTGTCCAAGAGATCTAAGATTCGTTTGCCGCTTGCTAAGGGCAAGTCCCCATAGCCCGGTGAGAACCTCGTGGTCAGGTATTGCTTCTCGGTAAGATAGTGTTCGCGAAGCTCGGCTTCCAAGTGGTCCATGTAGGCTTCGATGGTGAGGGAAGCTGCCTGATCTAGGATCACCGCATAGGTCATATCGAGTAGCTGAGCTTGCCGGATGGCAAAGTCGATTTCATTTCCCAAGGTTGCTGCCAGAAGGACGATGGTTTCCGCCCCGCCCAAGTGACTTCTTATGTCTTCGCCGGAAAGGTCTGGTAGCAAGTCTTCCCTGGCAAAATTACGACTCACCGAACGAGGTCTAGCCTTTTCTTCACAAGTGGAGATGGCCTTTGTGAGGAGTGCCTCCGTTTCGGGACGAAGTGCTTCGCCTTGGTAGCCCAAGTTTCGAAGCAAGCTTTCTCTGGAAATCGTGATTTTGGGCTCAGACATGGCTTCTCTCCTCAAGAAATTCGAGTCCTGTCCCGTCGAAGGCCGGGATGTAGAAGGCTTTATCGGCCTCCGCTTCTCCTTGAGAAAAGCCATTTTCGATCCCTAGCTCGTCACAGTAGTCCAGGAGTCCTTCGTATTCACGGCTCGTCAAAGGCCGATTAATCTCCTTGAAGCGCGAGGCTCCGTAGAGAGGCATATATTGGTTCATCAGGCTGAAGTAGACCTGGTTCCCGTAGGTTTCGTGGACATAGCGGATCACTTTCTTGGAGTCGAAGAAGAGGGAGGGGAGCGCTAAATGGCGGATGACGAGGCCTTTTTGGAGGAGGCCTGCTTCGACGATCGCCGACCCGGTTTGCCGGAACATCTCCGCAATCGCCGCGCTGGCCGTTTCGAAGTACTGAGGTGCACTCGAATAGCGGATCGCGTAGCGGTCTTCGTAGTACTTCAGGTCAGCGAGGTAAATGTCCACCAGTCCCTCGAGCTTGGCGACACTCTCTGGCTTAAGGTAGGAGGAGGTGTTGAGTGCGATGGGGATGGTAAGTCCCCTTGTTTTGGCCAAAGCCGCCGCCTCCACAATCTTCTCCACATAGTGGTCTGCCGTGACGAGGTTGATGTTGTGGCAGCCTTCTTGTTCTAGTTTCAACATCACGTCTGCGAGTTCTGAAGGGGCCACGAGTTTCCCACGTGCGGTCCTTGAAATGGTGCGATTCTGGCAGAAACAGCAAGCCATGGTACAACCGCTGAAGAAGATCGTGCCGGAACCTTTTGTGCCAGAGAGGATGGGTTCTTCCCAAAGATGTGGCGCCGCTCGGACGACGAGAAGGTCTGCTGGTGCCAAACAGAAACCCACCTTGACGTCTCGATCCACGCCGCAATCTCTTGGACACAAATGACATTCAGAGGACATAGACGGAGCCTCCCAGAGAAGAGGCCAGGTCTCTGACATAAGCCTCCGGATCACCGGAACAAGGAACTTGTCCTTGCGACAGGGCGAATGGCCCGCCGCCTTTCGCTTGATACTGGGAACGCAGTAGCCCTAAGAGGGTCTGGCTTTCTTGTTCAACTAGGAAGAAACGAAGCTTCCCTTCCGCACTGGGCAGGAAGAGCAAGAGCGATTTTCCGGGGTTTATGGAAGCAAACTGCTTCAGCTGATATTTGATAAAGACTTCATCGAATAGAGGCCACGTCAGGAGAACGAGTGTGAGGTCTTGATCGAAGTGAACCAGCTTCGCCCAGATGTCGTTGGCTGTCTGTCGGATTCCTGCTTCCAAGTCTTCGATACGAGCTTCGAGCCTGGTGAGGCCGAGGCCCAGATCCTGTGTTGGCAGATGGAGCCTGTGGCTTAGTTCCTTTACCACCACTTGATTTTGCATTGCATAGTGAAGGGCCCGATCTCCTGCGAGAAGAGTGAGGCGGACCCCTTGTTTCCATTTCTCCGATTTCGTGCAGAGCAGGTTACCGATTTCGCCCGTATGGTGTACGTGGGTCCCGCTGCAGGCACAGCTGTCTGCGCCGGGGATTTTGACGATGCGCACGGTGTTTTTCAAATCGAGTTTACTGCGATAGAAGACGGACTCCGCTTCTTCGGCGCTGAGGATGCTCGTTTCGAGGGGAAGATTCTGCCAAATGACCTCATTGACTTCGCGGATGATGGCGTCAATTTGAGACGGATTCAGGGGCCCTGAGAAGTCTACAGTCATGTCCTGCTCTCCCATATGGAAGCCGACATTGCGGTAGCCGAAGTGTTTGTGCACCAGACCGGAGAGGATATGTTCGCCGCTATGTTGTTGCATGTGCGAGAAACGCCGGCCAAAGTCCAGTGTAGCCAGATACGTCTGCCCGGGGACTAAAGGCTTATCCGTGTAGTGCACGATCTGGGGAGCTTCGTTCGGATCAAGACTTAGGTACTGCGTGTCAAAGACTCTGGCCTCCCCAATAAAACCAGAATCGCCCGGCTGCCCGCCCCCTTCTGGATAGAAGAGGGTGTCAGCGAAGGCGATTCGGTACGTGGCACCGGATGCTTGCTCTGACGTGAGCTTCTCACAGCTTGTTACCGTGAGTGAGGCTTCTTGCAGGTAAGGATCCCGGTCAAAAAGTTTTGTAAAGTTGTTCCATTGATTTTCCATGGACGCTATTATACAACGGTTCCGGAAAAAGTGGCTACAGGCGGCTTTGGCCGAAGCCGCAGAACCAGGCTTAGTTCCCTAGAGCGATGATCACGAAGTTGGCAACGAAGAGCAGAGCCGAAACGAGGAGAATCGGATGAACGTCCTTGAACTTTCTCTGAGTGAACTTCACGACGATGTACGAAATGAAGCCGAAGGCGATACCATAGGAAATGGAGTAGCTGAGACCCATGAAGACGGAGCCGAAGAAGGCCGGAATGGCTTCTTCCAGTTCTTCCCAAGCGATCTTAGCGAAGTTGCCGAGCATCATGATACCGACAATGATCAGGGCCGGAGCGGTCGCGGCGCCGGGGATCGTGCTAGCCAGAGGGGAGAAGACAATGCAAACCAAGAAGAGAATCGCAGTGATCACAGAGGTCAGACCGGTTCTGCCGCCAACGCCGATACCGGCTGTGGACTCGACATAGGTGGTGGTATTGGAGGTTCCGAAAACGGCACCCAGAGAAGTGGCGATGGAGTCTGCAAAGAGGGCTTTGTCCAAGCGAGTGGAGAAACCAGCGGATTCTTCCATCTTCTTTTCGTCTTCCGCCGTGAAGATACCGGACGCTCTACCGGTGCCGATGAAGGTACCAATGGTGTCGAAGGTATCGGAGAGGCTGAAGGAGAAAATGGTGACGAGGGCTAGGATGAGCTTATCGGTTCCGGCTGTGAAGAGACTGGGGATGCCGGCTGAGGTGAAGATCACGCCGAAGGTCTCGCCCAGGCTTGTGAACGCATCACCAACGGAAACGGCATTCTGGAAGTCAAACACGGTTACACCAAAAGGAATACCAACCAGCGCGGTTCCGATGATGCCAATGAGGATGGCGCCTTTTACCTTGAGGATCAAGAGGACGATGGTGAGAACCAAGCCGATCACGAAGACGAGAACTGCTGGGCTTTTGAAATCGGTCAGGGTCGGGAGGAGTTGGGTACTGCCAACTTCGAACTGCGCGCTGTTGTGGATCAGGCCGGAATTGATCAGACCAATGTAGGCAATGAAGATGCCGATACCGCCGCTGATCGCATGCTGTAGGGACTCAGGAATCGCCTTGATGATCAATTTGCGGATATTGGTAATCGTAATCACGATGTTAATGAGACCGCAAATGAAAACCATGGACAAGGCTTGCTGCCAGGTGTAGCCAAACTTCATGACAACCGTGAAGGTGAAGAAGGCATTGAGGCCCATACCCGGTGCAACCGCATAGGGGACGTTCGCAAACAGCGCCATGACCAGGGTGCCGATTGCCGAGGCAAAAATGGTCGACAAATACACAGCGCCCCAGGGCATGCCGGTTTGTTCCAACATGCTTGGGTTGACAAAGAGGATGTAAGACATTGCGAAGAAGGTTGTAAAGCCCGCAATGACTTCGGTACTGACATTGGTATTATGTTCTTTTAGTTTGAAAAACTTTTCCATTTGTTCACTCCTACTTCATAATTACCTGATCATAACGAACCGTTCACAGTCTTACAATTGATGAAAATAAAATGTAATCATAGTGAAATAATCCTTTGCCAGATTGTCAGCAAGAGTTCTTCGTTGCTCCTTGTGGCTTAGGAATTTTCGCCAAAGACCCCTGTTCAGGTATTTTTATCTTCCTTACACTGCGTTCAGATTGATCGTTCTTCCTTAACTCGCCTTGCCGCCTCGGTGCCAGCTAGAAAGCCACTCTGGAAGGCGAAAGTCAGGTGGTAGCCGCCGGTTTTGAAGTCTAGGTCAAGGCATTCACCGGCGGCGAAAAGGCCTTTGTAGCGTGTGAGTTCCATCGTTCGGAAATTTACTTCTTTTGTGGCGAGTCCGCCTCTTGCTGCCATGGCGACACGGAGTGGCGGTGGCGTGCTAGGGGTGAGCTTGTAAGCAAAGAGTTTTTCTGTTAGAGCCTGCTTCATCGGCTTGGAGAGATTGGCCATTTGGGTTTCTTCGCGGAACTTACATGCTTGGCAAAGGATTTTCCAGAGTTGGTCTGCCAAGCGGGCCGGCAGTAAGGTTTCTAGGAAGCGGCTGACGTGACGTTTCGGATAGGCTTTTGCATACTCTTCCAGGGCATGCGCGTAGTCTTGCGGATCGAGACTCGGAATTAAGTTGAGTTTGAGACTTCCTTCTACATAGCGCTCTCGGTCATAGAGATCAGCGGAGCTATTGATCACGACTGGTCCGGACAAGCCTTTTCGCTGGAAGAGCAGAGAACCTTGGCGCTCCCTCTGGCTGTTCTTATGTTTTCCGCGCAGGAGGTAGGACAAGCGAACCTCCGGCAAGGTGATTCCAGCGAGTTCTGCCGGGAAGGCCTCTTCTACGAGCAGTGCGGTTAAGGCCGGTGAAAAGGGACGGACAGCTACGTCCAGATTGGCGAAGAGGCGATTGCCATCGCCGCTGCTTCCGGTCTGAGGGTAGGAGGCGCCGCCGCATGTGATGACAAGATTTTTCGTGTGATAGAGCTCTTTTTCGGTCACCACTTGCCAATCTTCGCCTCGGAGAAGATTAACGACGGGGGTTTGGGTGATGATTTGTCCCCCTGTTTTTAGGACGCCTCGAACGAGGGCATCCGTCAGATCCTGAGCCTGATTCGATTTCGGGTAGACTCTGCCTTCTTCGTCTGCATAAGTTGGGACACCTAAGTCAGCAAACAATTTCCTGATGGCAGCTGGGGGGAGGGCTTGGTGTAAAGGTCGCAGTATTTTCTCCGCTTGTTCTTGGGCGCAGAAGGGATCTTGGGGCGTTTGGGCTTGCCAGCCATTTTGTAAGGCCAGATTTGTCAGATTGCCTCGGCCTCCGCCTGTTATGCCAAGTTTCTTGCCGCAGCTGGGCCCTTTTTCTAGGATGATGGCTGGCACTCCTTGGTAGCCTGCTGCTAATGCGGCGAGAAGACCCGCAGCGCCTCCGCCGATAATGAGGACTTGATGTGTTTTTCCCATGAAAGTAAACTTCCTACCTCCCTTACTGGGGCTTACTAAGCCGAATGGTCGAGTAATTGCTATAATACCTTAGAAAATCACCAAAGGAGACTTCCATGTCGGAATCGAAGCCGTCTCATACCTACATCCCCCCAGATTATGTCAATCTCTTGAATCTCTATGAGACCCAAGACGCCATTGAGATCATAAAAGAAACGTTTGCGCAGAGCCTCAGACGAAATCTAAATCTCAAGCGCGTCTCTGCGCCCTTATTCGTCATACCGACTTCCGGCCTCAACGACGATCTGAACGGGGTGGAAAGACCTGTGCGCTTCGAGATTCCTGCTTGTGACAACCAGGTGGCTGAGGTGGTTCATTCTTTGGCCAAATGGAAAAGATTAGCTCTCTACCGCTACGGTTTCTCCGTGGGCGAAGGGCTCTATACTGATATGAATGCGATCCGCCGTGACGAAGAACTCGACAACCTCCACTCGATCTATGTCGATCAGTGGGACTGGGAGCTCATCATCCGTCCGGAAGACAGAAACTTGGCGTATTTGGAAACTGTTGTGCGAAAGATCTGTAAAGCGATCTCCCTTACTTCGAAAAGACTCCGCGATACCTATCCGGATCTGCCTTCGTATGAAAACGCCGAGCCGGTCTTTATCTCCGCGCAAGCCTTAGCCGACCTCTATCCGGATCAGCCGGCCAAAGACCGTGAATACCTCTTCGCGAAGAAACACCAAGTCATTTTCGTGACCGGAATCGGTGCCAAGCTCCGGAGCGGTGAACCGCATGATAAGAGAGCCCCAGACTACGACGACTGGGCTTTGAACGGCGACCTTCTGCTCTATGATCAACGGATGGATCGTGTCATTGAGATTTCTTCAATGGGCATCCGCGTCAATCCCGCAAGCCTCATGAACCAGCTTCGTCTTTCCGGCTTGGAAGAACGAGCCCAGCTGCCTTTTCATAAATTACTGATTGAAGGGAAACTTCCGCAGACGATCGGGGGCGGCATCGGACAGTCGAGACTTTGTATGCTGCTTATGGGCAAAGCACATATTGGTGAGGTGCAGACCTCCGTTTGGGATAAAGAAACGGAGCGAATCTGCGGACTCTCGCAGATCAATTTACTCTGATTTTTTTGTAGCCTTTTTTTTCTTACTCACGCAAATGTACCGTGTTTTATCCTCTTCTTTCCGTATAATCGAAAGAGCTTTATGAGAAGCAGTAGTGACGAAAAATACGAGACATCGAAGTGACTTCAAGGAGGAGAAAGATGGGCTTAATCAAGGCAATTACCGGCGCAATCGGCGGCAGTTTAGCGGATCAGTGGCTGGAGATTATCGAAGCGGATCAGATGACGGATCAAACCGTGATGACCTCCGGTGTGACGGTTAGAAAAGATGACAGAAGAAGCAGCAACACCAAGAGCACCGTTGACACCGTTTCTAATGGTTCGGTCATCCAGGTCTACGACAATCAGTTCATGATGCTCTTAGATGGCGGGAAAGTTGTGGATTACACTGCGGAACCCGGCTATTACCAAGTGAATGACAGTTCTTTACCTTCTTTATTTAATGGGCAATTCGGTGACGCACTGAAGGAAACCTTTGACCGTTTCCGTTACGGCGGTGTCACACCCAAGAAACAGAAGGTTGTCTTCATTAATCTGCAAGAGATCAAGAACATTAAGTTCGGGACGAAGAACCCGATTCAGTACTGGGACAATTTCTATAATTCCGAGCTCTTTTTACGAGCTTTCGGAAACTACTCCATCAAGATCATCGACCCGATCCTTTTCTATCAAGTCGTGGTCGATAAATCGGCTGAGCGACAAGAAATTGAGTCGATTAATGAACAGTATCAGGCCGAGTTCCTGAATGCCTTAGGTGCGTCCCTCAATCAGATGTCCGCGGATGGCATCCGCATTTCGCATGTGACCTCCCGCTCCATGGAACTCGCCCAATACATGAGTGATACCTTGGATAAAGCTTGGGGCGAGAGCCGCGGTTTCGAAGTACAGGCCGTGGGTATTGCCAGCGTTTCCTATTCGGACGACTCCCAAGAACTCATCAATATGCGCAACAAGGGTGCCATGCTGGGTGACCCGATGGTTCGCGAGGGCTATGTACAAGGTTCGATCGCCAGAGGGCTAGAAGCAGCGGGTTCCAACGAAGCCGGTAGCGCACAAACCTTCATGGGCTTAGGCATGGGTATGCAAGCCGGTGGCAATCTGATGGGTCAAGCCTCTCAAGCCAATACACAGCAATGGATGTATCAACAAGAGCAAGCAAAGCAAGCCGGCAACAGCAAGGGGCAAGCGCCAGCTCAGGCAGACGGCGGTGCCTGGTTCTGTACGGAATGTGGGACCAAGAATAACCCCGGTGGGAAATTTTGCTCCAATTGCGGAACGAAACGTCAAACCGCTCCGGAAGGAACCTGCGGCAATTGCGGCTGGAAGATTCCGGAAGGGCAAGATCCAAAATTCTGCCCGGAATGCGGCAATAAATTAAGAGACTAGCGAACGTTTTACCATTCGGTGTAAGAAGAGGCAGCTAGGCTAGAGCCAGATGGCCACTGCCTCTTTTGCCGCTTGAACAAGGAGATTTTATGGCAACTTCGACATATCATTGTCCAAATTGCAGTGCTCCCATCGCATTCAACCCGGATTTGCAGCTGTTTTCCTGCGAATACTGTTTGAGTCAGTTCACGTCGGAACAGATGGAGAACTACACAGCGAAACAGCAGGAAAAAGAAGGGGAGAGAGCCAAGCGAGAGTTTGAACGCCAGCAGGTAAAAGAAGCCACTGACGAAGAAACTTCTCTTCATGAATATAACTGCTCGAATTGCGGGGCGCACGTGGTGACCGATGAAACCACAAGTGCCACCTTCTGTTACTACTGCCACAGCCCGGTCATCATCGGAACGAGGCTTCAGGGAGATTTCCGCCCGGATCAAATCCTGCCTTTTGCCATCAGTGAAGCCAAGGCAAAAGAAGGCTTCCTTGCCTGGACCCGAACGAAAAAATATCTACCCGAAGACTTCACGTCCGAGGCCCAACTGGAAAAAATGACTGGGATCTACATTCCTTATTGGTTTTTAGATTCCGATGTCGAAGTGGATTTTGAAGGCCGGTCCAAGTCCGTCCGCACGTGGCGCGTCGGCGACTATATGCATACGGAAACTACCGCCTTCCAACATGTCAGAGAAGGCGTCTATCACCTGACCGACGTCAATTTACCCGCCTTCAGTAAGATTGACCAGAACCTTTTGCATGGCATCGAACCCTATGAGCCGGAAGGTCTCGTCCCTTTTACAATGCCGATGCTCTCAGGATTCTTCGCAGAACAGTACACGATCAGCGAGCAAGAAGCTGGCCCGCCCATGCGTCGCCAGATCCAAGAGATTTCCTCTGATTTACTCAACCGTTCCTTCGGTGTCGCCTCCTCGGTCGACACCTTGCACGAACGCTTCGTTCCCACCGACAAAGAATGGCTCTTCACCCTCCTTCCGGTCTGGGTGCTGACCTATCAGTATGAAGGGAAGACCTACGTCTACTCCATGAACGGGCAAACCGGGAAAGCCTTTGGCGAACTGCCGATTGTGGAGCGTAAATTGACGAAAGACGCTTGGCTCCGAGGCCTCCTTCTAGGCCTCATCTTAGCCATTGTGATCTTCTTGGTCTATGGGTTTTTCTTATGACTATGCGTACTTACCAGATGAAACGGATCAAACGGCTGGCTCTGGTCGTCCTCTTCCTCTTGCCGGCGCTCATTTTCGTGGAGCCTCTCTTGGCCAAAGCCGCCGCACCCACTTCGCCGCCTCTTCTAGGGGAAGTCGTGAACACGCCAATTTCGGCCTCTGTGTTCAGCCTCTTCGATGATGCGGGTCTCTTAGTTGCGAGTGAAACCGCTCAGCTTCAAGAAGAAGGGGAGCGCGTGGTGCGTAAACACCCCGATGTTGCGGTTGCTGTCATTACGACCAATGATACCGGGGGAAAAGATACTGTGACCTACGGAGATGATTACTTCGAAAGTCATGACCTGGGTTATGGGCCGGATTACAATGGTGTCTATATCTTGATTGACATGGACAACCGGATCTTTTACCTAGGTACCTTCGGCCGCGTGATTGGGGTTCTTTCCGATAATCGCATTGAGCAAATCTTGGATAACACGAATCCGGCCATGCGAGCTGGAGACTATGCTTCGGCTTTAGAAACCGCCTTGCGAGACATTGACGACTATTTGGATGCTGGGATTGCACCTGAGAATGAGCCCGGGTACGTACCGGAAACTTCGCAGGGCATAGACCCTGTGCAGATCGTCGTGACGGTAGGCGGCTTTGGCCTAACAACAGTAGGAACGGCACTTGGCTACAAGAGCAAAGTGAAGCGAGACTACGATAAGTACGCGGACCGCCCGGCCTACGATTCCCTGCGCGAGGCTACGGCAGACTACCGCACGATCACGGACCAGGTGGTGGACCGGCATGTTGCGACGGCGTATGTGCCGAGGCCCCGGAATAATTCTTCAAGCGGGGGCGGCGGTGGTTTCAGCGGAAGCTCTACGCACACGACAGGTGGGGGCCATAGTTCCGGCGGCGGTGGCCGAGGCTTCTAAATCCTGGCTGGATTTTGACTTATGGACTCCAAGTGCTTGACCTTGGTTTGGCTCTTGGGGTCTTTTGCCTGTTTCGTAAAAAGAGGTATGATACTATTTAGAAAACAAAAATGAAGAGGTACTTCCATGATCACTGTGAATCAAAATTTCCTAAACGTTGAGAAAACCTACCTTTTTACCGATATTGCTCGCAAAGTTCGAGCCTACCAAGATGCGAATCCTACAGCTGACCTGATTCGCCTAGGCATCGGCGATGTGACGAAACCCTTACCGAAACCGGTGATTGATGCCCTGACCAAGGCCTCCGCAGAGATGGGTGTGGAAGAGACCTTCCGCGGCTATGGACCGGAGCAAGGCTACAGCTTCCTGCGCGAAAAGATTGCGAAAAAGGATTTCCAAGATCGGGGGCTTGAAGTCTCCGCTGAAGAGATTTTCATCAGTGACGGGGCGAAGAGTGATACCGGCAATTTCCTCGATATTTTGGGACCGGGCTTGAAAGTCCTCGTCGCAGACCCTGTATATCCGGTGTACGTGGATACGAACACGATGGCGGGTAATCTGATTCAAAAATTACCTTGCTTGCCAGAGAATAATTTCCTGCCGATTCCGCCGGTCGGAGCCGAGGGCCAAGGCGCAGATCTGATCTACATTTGCTCGCCGAATAACCCGACCGGCGCAGTGATGAGCCGAGAGGTCTTAGCCTCGTGGGTTGCCTATGCGAAACAGAATCAAGCCTTGATTCTCTTCGATGCTGCGTATGAAGCCTTTATTTCGGATGATTCTCCGCACAGTATTTATGAGATTCCTGGAGCCAGAGAAGTAGCGGTTGAAGTGCGTTCCTTCTCGAAGCTGGCGGGCTTTACCGGTCTTCGTTGCGGCTACACCATTGTGCCGATGGATCTTTATGCGGCGGATGAAGCGGGGGAGAAGACGTCGCTTCATGGCCTCTGGCTTCGTAGGCAAACAACGAAGTTTAATGGGGTGCCTTACGTGGTGCAAAGAGCGGCAGAAGCCGTCTATACGGACGAGGGCTATCAGGCTTGTATGGAACTTGTGCAGTACTATTTGGCGAATGCCAAGCTCTTGAAGAAGGGTTGTGAGGAGATTGGCTTGGAGGTTTCCGGTGGCGAGAATGCGCCTTATGTGTGGGTGAAAACGCCGGAAGGCTACACGTCCTGGTCGTATTTCGACAAGCTTCTCCAGGAAGCCTCACTCGTAACGACACCAGGCTCTGGTTTCGGCGCTTTCGGTGAAGGCTACATCCGGCTCAGCGCCTTTGGCTCGCGAGAAGCCTGCCTTGCCGCGATTGAGCGTTTGCGTGCGTTAGTCTAAGAAGGTTCTTGTCATGGCTATGGATGAAGAAAAAATCGAGGATACGGCTCCGATATCGTCTACGGGGACATCGGAGCCAAAATCTACCAAACATCTTTTGACGACGCTCTTCACGTCGACCTTTAAGCTCAGCGCGTTTACCTTCGGTGGGGGCTATGTCATTGTCCCTTTGATGCGTAAGCGCTTTGTTGAGGAATTGGGCTGGATTGAGGAAGAGGAGATGCTGGATATGATTGCCGTTTCCCAGACCTCGCCGGGCCCAATTGCAGTCAATGCTTCCATTATTATTGGTTACCGCATGGCTGGCGTGAAAGGGGCTTTGCTATCGGTTTTGGGTACTGTTCTGCCACCTTTTCTGGTGATCTCGGTGATTTCGTATTTCTATCAGCTGTTCCGTGATAATCCCTATGTCAATGCAGCGATGGGCGGCATGCAAGCCGGTGTTGCTGCTGTGATTGCTTC
>CAZCLL010000050.1:0-279 GCA_964499555.1 uncultured Fastidiosipila sp. | reverse complement strand
CGGCGGTCTTAGATATGGGTCACATGGTCTTGAAGAATGGGAAGACTTTTGCTGCGATTGTCATGGCGGCCGTATTTGTGGCGGTTTACTTTTTCAAGATCAACATCGGACTTGTCCTACTTGTCTGTGCTTTGCTTGGTCTTGCTGTCGGGCCCAATTCGTCCAGAAAAAATGCCTCTTCTGGCCATGCTTCGGGCGGCAAGGGCGGTGAAGTTGCTAAGGTCGGAGCGGTCGGTAAGGACGGTGAAGTCGCTAAGAACGGAACGGGCGGTAAGGACG
>CAZCLL010000049.1:13440-16253 GCA_964499555.1 uncultured Fastidiosipila sp. | reverse complement strand
CTTCATTTCGGTGCGTAGACTATTAAATTTCCGGGAATTGGGGAAAATAAATGACGAGAGTTACTGCAGCATTGAAGAACTTGCTGGTAATGGGTACTGCCTGTTGGGTAGGGAGTTGGATGTGGTAGGAAATCTTTTGACAGTCTGATGTTTCGGCTGATTTCCACAGCGGGTAGTGGTTCGGGGATTGAAGAGATGAGGTGGATGGTAATCCTTGCATGGATTTGAAGTCTGGGCGGAAGGGACTCTTGTGTTCGGTGCGAGTTCGGGTCGATATCCCTCTGACTCTAGTGATTATTTGACAGCAAGGTGTGTAAATTGGATATGTAACAAGGTAAAGTGGACAAAACTCTGCCATATCCAAGCTGGTAACGGGTTTTTCTAGGGACAATGGGGGCAAAGTAGCCAGAAATGCCCCGATGGGGATGATTTTTGGGATTTCTCATGGAAAGTAAGCGATAAATAACATATTAAACTCGGATATTGCTGCGTTTTGTCCATCCTACATGTTATACAAAAGCCAAGCGATGTTTGTGAGAGGGTATTTACTGATCAAGAGGCATTTCCAGCTAAATGGCAAGGCAAATGATATCTTGAATTTGGATTCCCGTAGATCCTGACCAGTTTCTAAGTGGGGTAATCGCATACAGCACGCAATTAAGCTTGGGCACTACCAAATGACCACAGAATTTGCGCAATCGTTGTCGGAAACGAAGAAAATCGAAATGAAATTTACCGAACGCCACAGAAATAGCCATGATATGAGCAAACACATTACCGACACGCTAAGCAGCGCCACGCAACCCAATCAAGGCGTGGCGCCGGCGGCGAGGAGGGCTTCGCGGATGGCTTGGATGATGGCTTGGCTGCTGATCGTGGCGCCGGAGATTAGATCCAGTTCAAGGGTCTGTTCGCGGAGGGCATTTTGGAGTAAGACTTCTGCACCTTGGCCGCGGCCGGTGAAGTGTTTGATGAGGACAATGTCATGGATTTTTTGGTCGACGATTTCGACGTTGACTTCGGCAGAAACTGGCCAAATGGTGTAGCTTCCGTACCAGACGCCGTCTATAGCTGTACTGAGATCGGGCATGGAACGGTCTTGGCTGAGGGCATGTTGGGCGTTTTCGTTTAATAAAAAGAGGGAAAGGAAACCGACAACCAGAATGGTCAGAAGCGCCAAGAGAGCCGTACGGATTTTGCGGCGCTTCTGCTGCGAAGTCATTCCGCTTCGAGAGCCCCCGGTGCGGTGCTTAAATTTTGATTGCCTAGAAGGATCAAATGTAGACATCGTTACGTTCCTCGTTTCAAGCACCGGGGGCGAAGTAGCTTAGGAGCGAAGGGATCTGCTGCTCTTTATGAGGCCACTGAATGATGGCTTCTTTGGTGATGGCGGCGGCTTTGGCCGACACCGCGGCGGTGGAGGCAGAACTGAGAACGCCATCCTTCATTTGTTGGAGGGCCTTTTTCCCGCCGAAGAAGGGGGGAAGTTGCTTGGTGAGGTAGACGTAAATTTCTTTGCCGGCGAAGGTTTCGGTTGCGGTGAGGAATTGCTGCATGGGGAGTGCCAGGCGAAACGCTTGGACCGGGGCGCCTAGGATGATGAGGTCGTAGGGGGTGACTGGGGGGATTTCGTGAAGGTGGCTGGAGGGCCATTCCTTAGTGGGTGGGTCGAAGGCGAGGCTTGTGAGGTGCACGAGGTGGCCTTGGGCGAGGAGAGCCTGGGCTACTTGCTGCGCCACTTCTTGGGTGTGGCCAGTCTGCGAATAATAAATGATGCCGATGTTCATGGGTTGCCTCTTTCTCCCGCTCGAAGGAGCGGTCACTAATGGAAGGGCACTTGCTCAGACGCATTATACGCTATCCATCAGGTGCATGCTGTCGCGGTATTGAGCGGGGGTGAGACCGGTGTAACGCTTGAAGAGTTTGAAAAAGTATTTTTCGTCTTGGAGACCGACGTCTGAGGCGACCTCGTAAATGCGTTTGCCGCGGGTGGAGAGGAGGGCTTTGGCCTTATCCATGCGGTAGTGATTTAAGTAGTCGATGAAGTTGATGTTCATTTCTTGCTTGAAGAGGGCGCTGAGGTAGGTGGGGGAGAGGTTTAGGGCGCTGGCCACGCTGTGCAAGTTGATGGGGTCTTGGTAGTTGGCCTCGATGTAGCGAATGGCTTCACGGACATAGGCGTTGGCGGCGGGGAGCTTGGTTTGGGCGTCTAGGATGTCTGCGAAAATGCGGGTGAGATTTCGCTCGAGTTCATCTAGGGATGCGGAATGGATCAAGGTATCAATTTTGCGACTCATCTCCGCCGCATCGACGTCTGCCAGAGGCAAGTGATCCGCACGATAGAGGAGCAGTTGCTTGACGAAAGAGAGCGCAGTTTGGCGGATCATCGACTCGCTCAAGGGGTACTGTGCGAGCAGCGTGAAGAAGGCTTTTTGCTCCCTAGAAATTTGCTCGCGGTCGCCTAAGGCGAGGAGGGCGAAGAGGCGGCGCTCTTCTTGGACGGGGTAGAGGAGGTCGTAGTTTTGCGGCAGTAGGGATTCGCTGAAGAGGCTGATTTTTTCCTCCCCCATGAAGATTGCGTTTTCGAGTGCGGCCAAAGCCTCCTTCCACGACTTCGGCAAGTCCAGCGGACTTTCTACGCTAAGGCCAATGCCGCCACTTAAGCAGAAGGGCATCGCCTCCTGCGTTTCTTGTGTAAGGCTTACTAAGAATTGCTGCAATTCGTCCGGCGATGTCCCTTGCGCAATGAGTAGGAGATCATCTTCTTTGCGGAAGAGTTCAAGCTGTGGGGTGTTTGGCTGTGGTTCTGCAGC
>CAZCLL010000049.1:0-13430 GCA_964499555.1 uncultured Fastidiosipila sp. | reverse complement strand
AGCGCTTCCTAGAGATGTCTCGCTTGCTCGCTTTGTGATTTGCTCTTCCAACTGCAGGTAGTATAAATCAAGTTGTTCGCGATCCGAGTGCGTTTGATTGTTCGGCGTTCCCGGCGTGCTGGGCTCGGTGGGCGTTCCCGGCGTGCCGGACGCAGTGGACGCGGCGACTGCCCCGCCCGGGCCGGCGTCACCAGAACCCAGCATGATTCGCAGTACTGCCAAGCATGAAGGGGCGGCAGGAAGGTGGAGGCCATAGGTTTTCTGATCTTCGTAGAAAGACCAGGGTCTTCGCAAGCGATTCTCGACCAAAGTATGCAGGAAGCGCTCGCGGTTCAGTTTGCGATTTTCGGCGGCGAGTTCCCGGTGTGTCAGCAGTTCGGCTTGCAAAGCCTGCCGTTCCAAGACTTGATTCTTGGCAATAAGGACGGCTTGCAAAATCTCTTCAGCGGAACAAGGTTTCAAAAGGTAGTTGCTGACCGCCAGGCGAATCGCTTGTTGGGTGTAATCAAAGTCATCGTAGCCCGTCAAGATAATGATTTGGATATCGGCTTTTTGCTCGCGAATTTTGGTGATGAGCTCGAGGCCACTTAGCCTAGGCATGTGGATGTCGATGATGGCCAGATCTGGCTGCAGCGCTGTAATCTTCTCTAGGCCTTCGAGCCCATCTTGGGCGGTCGCGCAGACCTTGATGTCATGCTTTTGCCAGGGGATAATCGTGCGGATGCCCCGAACTTGCTCAATCTCGTCGTCAATGATGATTAACTTCAACATGTTTTCCTTCCTTCGATTATTGGGGGAGCGTAGTGGCTTTGTTGCTAGAGGCGGACAGCAACGAAGTGGCGGCCGAGTCACCGACATTCGGGATGACGAGGGGGATGGCCAGCCGCACTTCGGTCCCTAGGTTGCGCGTGCTCTTGATGTCCAGCGAATAGTCGTCCCCGTAGTAGAGCGAGAGCCTCTTGATGACGTTCTTGATGCCGTAGCCACCTTTGTCGGGGGAGGCGTCTTTGGCCAAAACCGGAGACAACAAGTCCTCCACCTGCTCCGGACTCATTCCGCGGCCGGTGTCGCGAATGGAGAAGAGGAGCCTCTGGCCCAGGCGCTTGCCGGTGACGGTGATTTCGGTCTGCTTGGCTTCGGTCTCGATGCCGTGGATGATCGCATTTTCGACGAAAGGTTGCAAGATGAGCTTGGGGATTTCGTAGCTCAGAATCTCGTCAGCGAAGTCGATTTGGTAGCGCAATTTACTCTGGTAACGTTGCTGCTGGAGGCTGATGTAATGGCCAATGAGCTCTTTTTCCTGGCGCACGGTGAAGAATTCCTTGCCGACATTGAGGACCAGACGGAAGAGGCGAGACATGGCGAGGACCATGTCTTGGACGCCTTTGTTGTCGCCGGCGGCGGCTTTCCAGTAGATATTATCTAAGGTGTTATAGAGGAAGTGGGGGTTGATCTGCGCTTGGAGAGCCTTGAGTTCCGCAATTTTTTCCTCGATCTCGAGGGCATAGACCTGGTTCAGTAGCTGGTTGATGGAGGCAATCATCTCGTTGTAGTGCTGGGTAAGTTCACCGATTTCGTCCGTGGACTCGACCGGCACACTCTCTTGGAAATTTCCTTGCTTCACCTGGCCAATCGAGACCAAAAGGTTCTTGATGGGCTTCGTCATGTGGCTCGCCGTGGCACTGGTGAAGAGAAGTCCCAAGAACAAGGCCAGGATAAAGACCACCACTACCACCAAGGGCACCAGCTCCAAGTTGATCATGAAGCTCGCCAGCGGTACCACATTCACGAGCTTCCAGCCGGATCTTTCCAGCAGGTGGTAGGAGCGGACGTAGCTTTGGCCCTCGATGCGAAGGTTATCCATGCCGGTCCGCTCGGTGAAGAGGAGCCCTTCAAGGTCAGCCTCGGCTGACAAAGTCGCCTCTTCACGACTCGCTTCGATCATGGGCCGATCGTTCTCATCAAGGAGATAGACACGGCTTCCTGCAGGCTGAAGGAGACTTCCATACAGGTCTTGGATCTTCGCCGCATCCAACGAAATCATGATGAGGCCACGCGCTTGGTAGGTGTTGAGGTCTAAGAGGACCTTGAACATCATCATCTTGTCGCTGCCGTTATTGCCAATATACGTAGTATCTGACTGCGGCAGGTAAGCCCAGACCGGAGCGCCTTTTTCGGCCAAAGCCGCTCTGTACAAGTCCGTCTCCTTCATTGTCTGAAAGTCCGGGACATTGAAGCTCAAGTCTGAGGCTGCGTAATGGGTGAACCCATTGTCCGTATAAATCTGCACGAAATTCACCAAGTCATAGGAGACCAGGAGATTATTCAACTGATAGCGCACATAGGCTAGCTCGGAGAGATTCTCGTACTGCTCCTCAGAAGTGCGGCCCAAAATGCGCTGAACCACATTATCTGAACCTAAGAAGGATGCGAGCTCGGTGATCTGACTTTGCTGGTATTCGAGGCTCTGGCCGATCTGATCCACATCCTTGAGGTTCAAGGCAGAAATCTGGCGGACAATGGTCTGGCGATAGATAATATAGGCGGTAATGCCAATAGAAAAGGCCACGCAAACAATGATGATGTAGTTCACAAGCACCATCTTGCTTCGGATGCGTAAGTTGCGGTAAGCCTTCTTCAAGTAGATCCCTCTTCTATAAAAATCGTTTTCGTGCATTTGTAGTTGTTTACTGGGAACCTTTATGCAATATGACAAATGACTCCCCCGAATTTCGTTTCGATTATACCGTAACAAAGGCGATGAGGGATAATTAGTGAGGAATCTTCGTAAAAGCTTCCACCAATTAGTGAATTTGTCTACTTAAATCGCTGGCGAGCTCACTTACACTGAACGTACCAACAACTCCAGGAGGAAAGAAAAATGAAAAAGCTTTGGAAACAAGCCGTTGCCCTGACCTCAGCATTTGCCTTGGTTCTTGGTGCCGCAGCTTGTGGAACCAACAACACCACGACACCGCAAACGACGCCCGGCACACCCGCCGGCACGGATGCCCCGGGCACCGATCCCGGCACAGAAACGCCGGAGGCCATAACCCTTCGCTTCTTTAGCAACTTACCGGATCGCACATCTGGGCAAGGGCTCTTAGAACAGAAGATGTTAGATGCCTATCAAGCCGCCAATCAGCATGTGACCATCGAGGTGGAAGCCCTGCAAGATGAGCCTTACAAACAAAAATATCAGACCTATGTCTCTGGCAATAACCTGCCTGATATTTTCTCCGTTTGGGGTCAGCCATCCTTCTTAGAAGCTTCCATGGCGAATGGCTACCTGGCCGAACTGAACGAAGCCGATTACAGTGACTATCAGTTCTTCGATGGCTCGTTCAAAGATTTCAGCTATGATGGCAAGCTCTATGGGCTGCCGAGAAATCAGGACATTACCACGATCTTCATTAATAAGGCCCTCTTCGAAGAGAACGACATCAAGATCCCGGAGACCTATGATGAACTCCTCACAGCCGTAAAGGCCTTCCGCGAACTCGATATTCAGCCTTTGGCCATCAACGGCAAAGACAAGTGGACCTTGAACCTCTTCTTCCAAGATTTGGTCGTAAAAGTTTCGGGTGACCAACAAACCATCTACAACGCCTCGACCGGGGAAACCACCTTTGCAGGCGATCCGGACCTGAGACGTGCCGCCGAGCTCTTCCAAGAACTCGTGGACGCCGGCATCTTCCAAGACTCCTTCGTTTCCGCAGACTATGGCGCAGCCCAAAACCTCTTCTTGCAAGAACAAGCCGCCATGTTCTATATGGGCGCATGGGAAGTCGGTATGGCCTCCAATATGGATAACTCCGAACACTTCCGTGAGAATGTCGACCTGATTCCTTTCCCGGTCGTCTCGGATGGCGAAGGCCGCCTCACCGACGTGATCGCCTGGAACGGCGGCGGCTACTCCGTCTCCGCAGCCTCCCCCGTCAAAGAAGAAGCCATCAAACTTCTGAACTACATGATGCTTCCCGACAACTGGGCGAAGACCGGTTGGCAAGAAGGCTTGGTCGTTCCAGCTCAGCAGTATGAGCAATACTTCACTGGCAACGAGAACATCCTGCAAGAAGCCATCACGAAGATTTTAGGCGAGACCACCTCGATGTCCGGTACTTCCTGGAATGACTTCCAGCCCGGCGATTGGAAAACCAACGTCGAAAACATCATCCAAGAATTCGCCGCCGGCATCCAAGACGTAGACGGTTTCCTCGAAGGCTTAGACCAATACGTCGCCGAGCGCTAAGTAGCCCCTCACCTTATGCAGCGATAAACAGAAATCAGCAGCAGGGGAAACCTTGCTGCTGATTCTACATAAAGAGGTAAGTAAAAATGGATCGTCTCAGAAGAAAGAAAAGCACCATCTTTTGGCTCGTTTTCCCAGGCATGTTAGTCTTTGCCTTCGCCGTTCTCTACCCGATTGGGAAGGCCTTTCTGTATGGCTTGACCGATTGGAAGGGGGTAGGGGAACTGAACTACATTGGCCTGGAGAACTACCAGAGAGTCATCTTCGAAGATAAAGTCTTCCGGCAATCGCTGTGGAATGCGGTGAAGCTGGCTTTGACCACCGTCATCGTGCAACACCCCCTGGCCATGTTCTTCGCCGTTCTCGTGGATAAACTGCGAGGGAAGACTGAGGCCTTCTTCCGCGCCGTTCTCTTCATCCCTTGCGTCATTTCGATCGTGGTCACCTCAAAAATGTGGGTCAACCTCTTCCACGCCAGCTATGGCCTCATCAACAAAGCCCTCACCGCCGTCGGCCTAGGTTTCCTGAAGCAAGACTGGCTGGGCGACCCGGACATTGCCATCTATTCGGTCATCTTCGTCATCATGTGGCAGGGCTTCGGCTACGCATTTCTCATCTACTACTCCGGCATCAAGGGGATTCCCGAGGAGCTTTATGAAGCGGCCAAAGTCGACGGTGCCAACTCTTGGCAACAGTTCTGGCGGATTACGCTTCCTTTAGTGAAGCCGGTCATCTTCGTCAACATTACGATTGCCATTACCTCCTCCCTGAAACAAATGGAGCCTATCTTCTTGATGACTGGTGGTGGCCCTGGAACCACGACCCAATTCGTGGCGAACTATTTGTATGTTCAGGCATTTAACGCGAAAAATTATGGCTATGCGAATGCGATTTCCTTTGTGTTCGTCATCGTCTGTGTTCTAATCTCGATACTAGTCCAGCGCGTTTTCCGCGAGAAAGAGTAGGAGGGAAGCTATGTCTCATACCATGCAAATCTATAAATCAACAGGCGGAAACCGCGGAGAATCCGACCGCGCTCGCCGCAAATCCTTTCTTGTCCGCTTCGTCTCCATTGTCTTTCTGGCCCTAGCCGCCGTCGGTTGTATTTTCCCTTTGATTTGGCTTGCGGACTATTCTTTGGTCCCCAGTAACCAGCTCTTCGGCAAAGCCATCCTGGTCTGGCCCGACCCGCCTTTCTGGGAGAATTATCAGCTGGCCTTTACCCAAGGTAAAGTTCCGCAATATACCTTGAACAGTTTCGTGTTCACGGCCGTTAGCCTAGGCCTGATCGCGCTATTCTCCACGATGATGGCCTACGGCTTCAAGCGCATGCGTTGGAAGCTCAGCAAGCTCTTCTTGAATTTGATCCTTCTAGGTTTCATGATCCCTATTCACGCAACACTCTTGCCGAACTTCCTAACTTTTGCTGACCTGAAGCTCTTAGACACGCCCTTGGCACTCATCATTCCCTATGTCGCCTTTGGCCTGCCGCAAGCGACCTTCATCCTCTCAGGCTTCATGGACACCGTGCCGCTGGCTGTGGAAGAATCAGCCATCATCGACGGCTGTTCCATCCCGCGCTTGCTCTTCACGATTGTTTTACCCATGTTGAAACCCGCCCTGATGACGGTCATTATTACGGCGTTCATTAGCATTTGGAATGAATTCATCATGGCTGCGACCTTCCTGTCGAGTGACAAGTGGCGCACCTTACCCTTTGCCGTCTACAACTTCTCCGGCCAATATTCGTCCAATTATTCAGCGCAGTTTGCCGTCATGATGCTCAGCGCCATCCCCTCGCTACTGATCTACTTGATCTTCAACAAGAACATTACGCAGGGGATTGCTGCCGGTTCAGTGAAAGGCTAAACGGCCGCCTCGCTCTCAAATTCCAGCATCCGCTCCTCCACTTCGCGGATCGTTTTCGCCACGTGCACCTGCCCATTCTCAACGATGTAGATGCGGTCGTAGGCGGGGAGGTTTTCGCTGAAGTAAATGTGGCTCACATTGATGACGGTTCTGGCCAAAGCCAGAATATCGCTCTCGATGCTCTGAGCCACCTCTGCGTCGAGGCTAGCGAAGATCTCGTCACAAACAATGACTTCGGCATCCAGGCAAAGGGCTCTCGCTAGGAGGACACGGGCTCTTTGGCCGCCGGACAAATTGCTGCCGTCGTTTTGGACTTCGAGGTCGGGATCCAGTTTCTCAAGGCCGACTTGGCTCAGGACGGCACGGACTTTGTCCGGCGCAATGTCCTGGTACAAGGTGATGTTGTCGCTTAGTTTACCGCTGAAAATGAAGCCGATCTGATCCACCGTTGAGAATTTGGCGAAGTAGTCCGTGGGCACGATATCCAAGATATTCTCATTATTCAAGGTAACCACGCCGGACAGAGGCCAGATGGTCTGGCGCAAGGTTTTCAGGATGGTACTTTTGCCGGCACCGGAGGGGCCGACGATGAGGATCTTTTCGTTTCGCTCGAGCTGTAAGGAGACATCTGTTAGGATCGGCGGGTCTTCGTAACCTAAGTCATTGTGGTCAAAACGAATCGCTTCATAGGCGCCGACTTTCGTTTCGCGCTTGTGTTCTTTCACCTTGAACGTTTCCGCAAAGGATTTCATGACATCCTCGATGCCGCGCATCTCGTTTAAGAGAGAATTGAGGCGCCGCATCGGCCAAGTAATGTTACCCAAAGCCATAAAGATCACCACAATACTTCCTAGAGAAATGCTTGCCTGTTTCGCAACCAAAACGCCGCCAATCAAAAGCGAAATTAGGAGGCCAAACATCAGAGTGGAGGAAATGGCATCCGCTTTTGTCGACTCGACATCAACCTGGTAGTTGTCGGCTTGGACGGCTTGAGCCTTCTCCAAAAACCTCGCCTCCCGCACATCCTCCAACTGGTGCTGCTTGATGACCTCATAGCCCCGAATGGACTCATTGATGTAGGCGGTGTAGGCTTCGAGAGACAGGGATTTCTTCTCTTCCTCGGTCCTGATCTTCTTGCCAGTCTTCTTGGTTGTGCCCCAGGTAAAAGCAAACATCCCCACCGGAATAATGAGAATCAAAGGGTGCACACTCGCCATCAGGAGCATGGAAGCGATGAGCTGGGCAATCATGCTAACTAACATGGCGACGTTCTTAATGTACTTCGTTTCGTAGCGGTCGAAATCATTAGTAAGGTTCGAGTACATGTGCGGTACTTTGTCCTTCTGGAGGTTCAAGATTTCTTGGTCTAGGACATCCGTAATATAGTACTCTTTTGCCTGGACCATACTCTTCGTGATGTAATTGGAGGTGAAGTAAATGTTGATCAGCTCCAGCCCCAAGCAGACGGTCATAATGACCATAATTTGCAGGGAGACTTGGATGAGTTGGTCGAGATCCTTCGCAATCCCATAGTCGATCAGCCGCCCGGTGAGCAGGGTGGAGGTGGCGTAGGCAAGCGAATTGATGAGCGTGGCAAGCGCCATGAAGACAAGGGACTTAACGTGGCCGTTGGCGTATTTATTTTTCATAGTTTCTTTTCCTCGCGGGTATCCGATGAAGTGGTCTCTGCGGCTTTGGCCAAAGCCGCCCCCACCCGATAGCCCCCCTCAGGCAGGAATTCGATGACTTGGTCAACTTGCTCAGAGAGGTAGTTGAGGTGGCGGTGAGAGACGGTGATAAGGGTCTTGTCGAGGTGCATTAGGGTGTCGTAGAGCTTAGCCGAAGTCTCGTCATCGAGGCTGGCGGAAGGCTCATCGACGAAGAGAACGTCTGGGTCACGGTAGAGCTCGCGGGCGATACTGATGCGCTGGCGCTGACCCCCAGAAATATTGTCGCCATTATTCTCTAGTAGGTGATCGGTCTTCTCGGGCAAGGTTTCCACCCACGCCCAAAGATCGACGGAGCGCAGGACTTCCTCGAGGCGCGCTTCGTCTAAAGGCCGATTGAGGACGATGTTCTCTTTGATGGAGGCTTCAAACATGAAGTGGGACTGCCTAGCGTAGCCGACGTGGTCTAAGACGGACTCGAAGTCGATGGTCTTCAGCTCCTGACCATCGACGAGGATTTCGCCGGTGTAGGTGGTGAGGTTCTGGGCGAGGCAATTGAGGAGCGTGGTTTTGCCCGTGCCGGAGGGGCCGTAGATGAGGATGTGCTCGCCTTTTTGGATGGTGAAGGAGAGGTCTTGAATGACTTGTTTTTCACCATAGGAGAAGTTGAGGTTCTTGATTTCTATAGTGTCGTCAAACGTGTAGGGCTCGTGGCCGCTATCCCAGGTCGGCTGTTCGGTGATGCGCTTGAAGATATCCAAGGAGCCTCTCAAGCGGTTGATCATGGAGGCGCCGTTGACGTTCGACCAAATGAGCTGGCCGGTGAAGTTGTAGATGAGGATGATGGAGCCGATGGCAATGTCGCCTTCGATGAATTGCCAGGTTGCGAAGATGTAAATGAGAAGGACCAGCGTATTGGCGAGCCATTCTAAGATGTTCTCTTGGGTGGTTTGGAGGCGGTTGGTTCGCCTTTTGACCCTTTCGAGTCTTTGGACGATGCGGTAGAAGGGTGGTTTGAAACGGTCTTCGACTTGGTAGAGTTTAATGACTTCGAGGCCGTTTAGAATATTGGAAACTTGTTCGTTGTATTGAGCGTTTGCCTCTTGGTTTTTCTTGACGTTTTGGCGGACGGGTTTCTCAAAGAGTTTGGTGACGGCGAGGATTAAAAGCGAGGCTAAGGTGATAAGGCCTGCGATGGACGGGCTTATATAGAGGATAATGGCGATCCCAATGAGAAAGGAGCCATAGGCAGCGAAGATGTTCAGGATGGAGAGGAAGTAGTCTTGTTCGAAGATGTTGATGTCGTTGACTAAGAGGGCTTGGTAGTCTTCTCTTTTCTTCTCACGGAATTTCTCGATGGGGATTTTCATCATTTTGCGGTAGGCGAGGAGGCGGACGTCGACCAGGACATCACGCATGAAGCCGATCCGCATGTAGCGCGAGATGACTTGGATGAGGATCGGCGACAGGGTGAGCACCAGAGTCAGGATGACTCTCCGGATGATTTCTTGGGTACCTTGGGCTTCAATCAAGCCAAAACCCACAGAGATCCCGAGCTGCATCATGACTTCTTCGATGGCGGTGAGCAGGGCACCGATGATGTAAAGGGTAAATTGTTTTTTATTTTTCCACAAGAGTTCTCTCATGCTGTTCTCCTCAGGGGGGTGGGGGTAGGGTGTTGGGTGTTATGGTTGTGGTTACGTTGTGGCTTGGTTTTGGTCGCTGATTGGGTGGCTAAACAATCCGCAAACCATGCACAGACTATCTTACCTGATTTCGGAAAGATTCGCTGAAAAATTCTCATTTGCTGAGACTTGAATTTTTGTGAGGTTTGTAGACGATGTTTTGTAAAGTTGTTGCTAATGGATCGCTGGGCTTCCAGAGGATGGTGGAGCCGTTTTGCTTGCCCGGTGGTTTGGTTTTACTTGTTTTTTAGGGTGGCGCGGACTGCTTTGATGAGTTGGAGGATTTGTTCATCTTTATCTGCAGAAGGCCAATAAATCACATGGGATGAGGTGGGGGAGGCGGCTTTGGCCTGAAGAAGGTCTTCCATATCTTGCTGGGCTTTTGGGCCACCGAAAGCCGGGCTGTTGATGCCTTGGGTGAGGTAGGTGCAAATTTTTGTGGCGGAAAGGTCGGCGGCGGTCTCGATGAGCTCGCGCATGGGGGCGGCGGGGCGGAAAGAGTAAATCGGGCTGCCAAGAATCAGGGCATCGAAGGGGCTCGGCTGGGCGAGGTAGGTGGTGGGGATGGTTGTGATGTCTGTTTGGTTTGTTGGGGTTGTTGTTGGGGCGTTGGCGGGAGCTGGAGGTGCTGGAGGTGCTGGAGGTGCGTTTTTTTCGGAATCTGGAACGAGGCGCAGGAGGGTTGTTTGGTGGCCATCTTCTTGGAGGCTCTTCATGAGTGCGGAAGCGACTTCGTAGGTGTGACCTGAACGTGTATAAATGATGATTCCGATATTCATTTTGGGGCTCCTTTGTGGGGATTCGTGTTTGTGATAGGTTGTTGTTGTTTGGCTAGGATGGGTTTGTGACGCCTGCTGCCATTATACCGAAGATGCGAATAAGGCGACTGAAATTGGGGTTGTAAAAGAGTGTGTTGCTGGGTGATTTGTTACCACCATGTTACTATAAAAATGAAAAAAGCCCCAAATTTGGGGCTCCATTCATACTATGGCGGAGAGCAAGGGATTCGAAGCATAGTATTTTATTGTTTTTCCACGTGTAAAATCTATGTTTTAAACCGATCTACTGCCACTTCTAGCAACTTTTCCGCCTCGTTTCTTTGAGTGTAAAAATTTCTAGTACCTTCTTAGTACTTTGATAGATAACTTGTTTAAGCTCATGAGTATTTTTGCACAGTGACGGCCTGAACCTCAATGCGTGCGGGGGTGGGGGTGGGTGTGCCCCTATAGTACAGAACCCCGCTGCACGTTGCAGCGTGTGAATGTGTTGCACTGCTGCGCCTCTGATTATGGGCGCTGTGCTGTCCTCGGGGTGTTGCATGCAGTAACTTTATGTCATGTTTTGTCAGTTTCTCGCTGCTTCCTCGCTGCTTCGAATAATTAAGGGGGCAGTAGTGCCCCCTTAGGTGTTTTGATTACTTGGGTCTTAGTGCGTTTAACAGGTTCTTATATGCTTGGTCTACGTCGCTTTCTTGGGTGGTTCCTGTCTCCTGCCTTATCCGTTCTTCTATTTCTCTGTTTGATTCGTCTTGTTCTTCCTGAATTCGGCGCTGGGCTTCTGCTTCATTGTCTCGGGTGGTCGCTTCCGCTGTCTTGCGCTGAATGTCTGCTAATGCTTCGTCTGTCTGTCCGAAGGTGTTTAGATAGTCCCTGAATGCTTCCGCTTGCTCTGCGTCCTTTTGGGCTTCGGCTTCCTCTGCCACAGTCCTAAGCTCGTTCACGTCAATTCTGTTATGGTCATCTAAATAGTTGTCAATGTTCGCCATGTCCTTTATATCTCCCTCTTAATTTTTCGTTCTGTGTTAAGTGCCGTGTAATCACAAGCACTTATTACAGCGTTCAGTGTGCCTAATACCTTGTCATTCGTATACTGGGTGACTGGGTTCGCTACAGTCGTTCCGTTCGGCCTTTGGCTAGTCTTTGGCATCCTAAAAATGTTCTTTTGTAATTCATATAGTAAGTCATTAGTTTTTTCTACGTCTTCGTTAAATTCGTCTCTGATCTCTTTCAATTCTTTCATGAGCTCCAACGCTCTAGCCCCTGCGGCCTCGCTCTGGCCTCTAATCTCGCTTAGTATTTCGCCTTTGATCTTCTGATAGTCTTCGTCGCTAATTAGTGGGCGTCTCATGATCTCTAGCCCCTTCTGGCTGTACATCTCCCTCACATCTTTAGCGGTGCGTAGCTTGGCGGCTGCTTCACTGTAGGCTTCGGGGTCGGTCGCTTCTTTGGCCTTTTCAAGCTGTTTTTTCGCTTGGGCTTCGCTGTCCGCTGCTTCTTCCATGCCTCTATCCATGATATCTAGTTGGCGCTCTGCTTCGCTTCTGATTGCTTGTAGCTGTTCTTCGATTTTCTGTAGTTCCTTGTTCATTTGTCCTGTCCTTTCGTTTTGGGCTTATTTGCTAACATATCGTCTAGCCGCTCGTTTCACTGCTTGACGGTCATTAGATTGTTTGTGTTGCCTTCCTCGCTTAGTTCCTGCTGGGGTGCTCACCTGTTATACTTGTGTTGACGTGCTGAGCGTCTGGGCTAGTGGTATTTGCGTTCGCTAGCCCTTCTTTTTCTTCTTCCGTTAGTCTTCCTGTCATCCGCTGGCCTTCCACGTTACCGCCACGCTTAATAGCTGGGTGCCTCCTGTATGCGGTGCTGGTAACTTCTCCAATGTCACGGCCTAACCTCTGCGCACGTTCATACGCTCTGCGGTCTCTTCGGTTCATGGTATCTAGTCCTTTCTAGTCCTCGTGTAGTGCGTCATGCACTTCTTGCCAATTAACAAGATTCATAGCTTCTTCTGCTACGTCTTTAATCCAACCTAGCCCCCCTTGCGGGTCTTCGTCGAAATGGTCGCTTACAATCTCGCTTAAGTTGTCAACGCTCATGTTCAAGGCTTTTCTTCTTGTCTCCTCATCGTTGGAAATCCAACTGTAAAGGCTCCATGTCTCCCAATTTGTCCAACCGTTATAACTCATGTTCTATTCTCCTTTCGGGTCTGCTGATTCTTCTTTTCAGCAAAGGGGGGGTGAACACTTTTTAAGTGCCCTTAATCGGTACAACTGTTCAAGTGTTCACAGTCTTCACACATCAATTTTCTAGTGCAAAGTGTTCACATTTTGCTAGTAAAAAAACGCTAGAAAGTGCTGAAATTCCGGGCTTGTGAACACTGTGAAGGGTTGAACACTTTTTAGTTTTATAGGTGTTCACAATTTCAGCAATTACGTAACTAGATACTGTGAACACTTTGCTTCACTCTGCCAGTTTTCCATAGTCATCACCTCCTTCTAAATCTGGTCTAATTGATGAGAAAGTTATCTTGTTTTTTGGTCGTATGAACGTGTAATAGGTGCCGTCCCTGTTCCTTGCTGAAGTAAATGTGATCTGATCAAACCGCTTCAAATTATAGGCAGCCTTACCAATTGCATAGCCCAAACTCTGACTACTGCGGTTACTGCTTTTCCCATAGCTCCACCACTCCGGCAGCTGCTCTAGTAGCTCTGTCGCTTTAATTGTTACATTCGCCTTATCTAGCAGCAGATTTGAAATGGCAACTACTACAGGGTTTTCTATGTAGCGCTGTTTCTCTTGGAATGTGTCTAGTTCATCCGTTGTACCTAAGCTAATGAACTGGCCATTCTTAGCCCTTTCAAGTACCAGCTGGGAACTTTGCGCTTTTCGGCTTTCAATCAGTAGTAGCGTTTGCTTCGCTTCGTTGGGGTTCTTAACAAGGGCAATATTAAAATCACTTGCCCCACGAATGGCAGCACTGCCCATCATGCCGTTAAACTTGTCTTCGTAGTTCTCCGAATTCTTGTTCATGTGCGTAATCATGATTATTGACGTGTTGAGACGCTCGCCCAACTTGTGGAAAGCTGAAGTTTCTGGGTAAGACTGGTTGTAGCCGGGTGTTTGGTTGTTGGTATTTCGGTTGAGGCTAGTACTTAGTAGCATCTAAAACTTGTACAAA